>CAIMUU010000061.1 GCA_903844835.1 uncultured bacterium
ATAGTATACGTATTAATTTCATCAATTTGTTGTAGATAATTTAGCAAACGCTCGATATATGTCCCGGTTGAACTATTTATTATTCGAGCATCAATCACTATATGATATTTTTTGGTTGGCTTAGTTTTTTCCATCTATTACCATTATAGCTTAAATATGATATTAGGCAGCTTTATGGCTTTGGATGTCTGGGCACGAAAGCAGTATAATATTGGTGTTATAATTAATAGATGGAAAGATTAATAGATGCAGAATCAAATATAAACACAGATAAGCTTATTACAAAAGACTCTATCATTTTAGGTGTAAAAGAATATTTATTGAGCGAGGGCTACCCTATCGTAGAGCTGAATATGGAAAAGCCATGGGGGGCCTATTTTAGACTTGATAATAATGATTCAGAAAAGTTTATTAATGAGTTTTTCCCGAGTATTACTAAATTGGAATTGAAACTTGGGCATGAAAAGATTGAAATTAGCCCTAAAATACTAATCGTTTCTCCCGGCAAAATGCTTAGTTGGCAGTATCATAATCGTCGCGCTGAGGCATGGTCATTCCTTAGTGATGGAGCCTATACTATGGGCCTTGATAATAATGAGCCCGCACCCCAGTTTGTAAAACCTGGGCATATTGTTCAGTTTTCGGACAATATGCGCCATAGATTGATTGGCTGCGTCGACAGCTACACTATAGTTGCCGAAGTCTGGCAACATATAGATGACAACCACCCATCGGATGAGGAAGATATTATTCGTCTCTAGAACGGACTCGGTGGTGATTAATCGATAGGCGATAGTGTATAATTGTAGATACCACAATTTGTAAAGATAATTATAGGAGGTGTGTGCAATGGTTTCTGCTAATAAAAAAAGAGTTTTAATTACTGGTATTACAGGACAAGATGGCGGGCATCTAGCAAAATTATTACATGGTAAAAACTACGAGGTTTTCGGTCTTATTCGCGGTCAGAACAATCCAAAACGTGAGGCCACCATTAAGGAATACCCATATGTGACACTAATTGAGGGCGATGTCACTGATTACTCTTCGCTAATCAGGGCTATGCAGGTTGCAAAGCCGGATGAAGTGTATAATCTTGCAGCCATTAGCCACGTTGGCCATTCTTTTAAAGTGCCTCAACTGACCAGTGATGTCACCGGTAAGGGTGTCTTAAATATGCTTGAGGCCATTCGGGTTACGGATTTAGAAAATAAAGTTCGTTTTTATCAAGCTTCAACTTCTGAGATGTTTGGCGGCCTAGAATACAACAGGCCTAAGAATGGGTACAACGAAGAATCTTCATTTCACCCACGTAGTCCATATGGCGTAGCAAAACTTTACGGATTTTGGATTACTAAAAATTATCGTGAAAGCTACAAGATGTTTGCCGTGTCAGGAATATTATTTAATCACGAAGGCGAAAGGCGCGGCCTAGAGTTTGTTACTCGAAAGATTACAAACGCCGTAGCCCGTATCAAATTAGGTAAACAGGATTTTATTGAACTTGGTGACCTTTGGCCAAAACGCGACTGGGGCTATGCTGGTGACTACGTAGAGGGTATGTGGAGGATGCTACAGCGAGATGAGCCAAAAGATTATGTTTTGGCAACTGGCGAGACTCACTCAATTGAAGAGTTTTTGAGTCTAGCCTTTAAGGAAATCGGCATTGATGACTGGAAACCATACGTAAAGCAAAACCCAGCATTCATGCGTCCTGCAGAAGTTGACTTATTATTAGGAGACCCATCTAAGGCCGAAAGAGAGCTTGGCTGGAAGCGTAAGGTTGATTTCCCTGGACTTGTAAGGTTAATGGTAAAAAGCGATTTAAATATCGAATCTAAGAAGATTTAGATTTCACAAAATCGGAAACTGTTTGTCGGATGTCAATTTGTGGTGTCCAACCAAACTCTTCTTTCAGTCTTGAATAGTCTCCATAGATATCCATGGCATCTGTTGGTCGTATTAAGGTGGGGTCAACCGCAAGATCGACGGTTGAGATACCCATTACTGATTTGAGCTCATCTAGTATATTGTTGCCGGATAAACTACTCCCAGAGCAAATATTATAAGTACTAAACTCCAACGTTTTGGCTAAGGCTATTTTCCCATAGGCCCTAACAATGTCACGTACGTCGGTGTAGTCGCGCCTTGTGTCCATATTGCCAGTCGTAATTGTTGTTTCCCCATTTTTTAAATTCGACAACCTGTCATACAGGTCTGGTAAAATAAAACCAGCATTTTGGCCCGGCCCAATATGGTTGAATGGTCTTGCGATAATACAGTCTAGGCCTCGATTGCGGTAGTAGGTAGCCTGGTTTTCATTAAGAACTTTGCTTACGGCATAAGGTGAAGACATCCCTAATTGGCCGTCTTCGCGAATCGGCATTGCTTGGTTTGCGTCATAAACTGAACTGCTGCTAACAATCACTATTCGGGGTTTGTTTTCTTGTTTAATATAGTATTCACATAAATTTGTAACCATTGAACTATTGGCGTTGATATAGATTTGGGGTTTTGCAAAAGAAGGCCCAACTATCGCCAAGCCAGCTAGATGTATAACGGCTTTTATATTAGGTATATCTGGCCAACCTTCAATTAAGTTTGCTTGGTAATATTCGTTGACAATCTCGGATAGGCCTGGGCTTGCCTCTGCTTCTTGGCCTATGCCGACTACAATTACTCCAGCATCACTCAGCTCTCTTGCTAGATGGTGGCCAACAAAGCCGTTAACACCGGATATTATAACTTTTTCTCTTTCCATAGATAATAGTATAACATTGATTTGCTGGAGATTTATCCCTATAATAACTAATGTGAATTTTTTCAATAAAATAAAACAGAAATATCGATACTCCATTATTTTACTTAGGCGGCTTGTAATTACTGATTTTAAAATTCGATACAAAGGTTCAGCGCTGGGTTATGTTTGGACATTACTGCGACCTCTGGCACTTTTTAGCATTTTGTACGTTGTCTTTGTCCGTTTTTTAAAGGTTGGTGATGGGGTGCCCCACTTTGCAGTATATCTGCTATTGGGTGTAGTTCTTTGGAATTATTTTGTTGAAGTAACTAATAATGGTGTTTCTGCGATTGTGGGCAAAGGCGATCTGTTGCGCAAATTGGCGTTCCCTCGTTACGTGGTGGTATTGTCTGGGTCTTTTTCGGCGCTAATTAATCTTACTATTAACTCTATTGTCATTTCTCTTTTTATGTTTATAAATGGCGTACCTATTACGGTTGGTATTTTATGGTTCTTTCCGTTAGTTTTTGAGTTATTCGTATTTGCATTATCTTTGGCCTTTATCCTAAGTGCACTTTATGTTCGACTTAGGGACATTAATTACATATGGGAACTAGTTTTGCAGGCAGGTTTTTATGCAACGCCAATACTTTATCCGATCGCGACAGTAATGGGCATGTCAAGGCTTGCAGCACAACTTATTATGCTGAACCCTGTTGCGCAAATTATTCAAGACGCTCGTTATTTTATCATAACTAACAATACGGTAACCATTACCGACGTCTTTGGCAACCCCTATATGAGATTTGTGCCAATTCTTTTAGTTATTATTTTTGCGTTGGTTAGTGTCAGCTACTTTAGAAAGAAATCTGCTAGTTTTGCGGAGTTAATATGAAAATAAGCAAAGATGTAGCAATTAGCGTTAAAAATGTGTCGAAAATATTTAAACTTCCTCACGATAAGGCAGATAGTGTAAAAAGCCTGTTTGTAAACCCGTTTAATAAAAACCGTAAAAAATTCGAAGTCCAAACCGCACTAAGTGAAATAAATTTTGATGTCAAAAAAGGTGAGTTTTTTGGCATAGTCGGTCGTAATGGTAGCGGCAAGAGCACCTTGTTAAAAATAATTGCCGGTATCTATCAGCCAAGCGACGGTAAGGTAATTGTGAATGGTCGACTAGTACCGTTCATTGAACTTGGCGTTGGCTTTAACCCAGAGCTTACCGGTCGGGAAAATACTTATTTGAATGGTGCATTGCTTGGATTTTCTGAAAAAGAGGTGGATGAAAAATATAAGGCAATTGTTGAGTTTGCTGAGATTGATAGGTTTATGGACCAAAAATTAAAAAACTATTCTAGCGGTATGCAGGTCCGCCTAGCTTTCTCTGTTGCCACAATATTGGCCGAATCGGAC
>CAIMUU010000062.1 GCA_903844835.1 uncultured bacterium
GCTTGAAGTGGTAGTTTGATATTCGCGATACTGGCTTTGATCTTTTTGGGATATATTATTTCAACAAACACTCCATACCAGACTGCTCAACAGCCTGAAGTCAAATCAATGTCTATTGAGGTCAGCGGAGAGTTGGCAATTAATGTACTAAAAAAAATCGAGATAAAAGGCCGAGCGCCCAAGACAGATTATACGCGCGAGCAATTTGGTGCGGGCTGGTCAGTGTCGGGCGGTTGTGATACTAGAAACGTAATATTAAATCGGGATTTAACAAATGTAATTGTGAATAAAGATTGTGAAGTTGTAAGTGGGGCGCTACTTGATCCATATTCTGGCAAGGCAATTTCATTTATTAGGGGAGGTGAAACGAGTAGCGCTGTTCAGATAGACCACGTCGTGGCGCTAGCTGATGCTTGGCAAAAAGGGGCTCAGCAATTTACTAAAGATGAGCGCATTGCATTGGCTAATGACCCACTTGAACTGCTGGCAGTTGATGGTCCAACAAATATGCTGAAGAGTGATGGTGATGCCGCTACCTGGTTGCCACCGAATAAGGCTTTCCGTTGTCAATATGTGGCTCGTCAAGTCGCCGTTAAACAAAAGTATGGCTTGTGGGTGACACAGGCAGAATTTGAAGCGATTGAATCGGTGCTTGGCGGTTGTCCAAATCAAGTCTTGCCAAGTCCATAAAATTGGTCTATACTAATGATAGTTCATTGCATTTCGTCGGCCGGCAGGTCGACTTTTTTAAATTAAAGAAAGGACCCACACATTAAAACACGATGCTTTGCAATCTGATTGCAGACTGCTTCGCTCGGTTTTAATGAGGGGCAAGGAATAAATATGGAAGAAATTAATGTAAAGCAACTAATCTTGGCGGTTCATACAATTGCCGAGGAAAAAAATTTACCAGAAGAAACGGTTTTGGCTGTTATTGAACAGGCAATTGCGGCGGCTTGGCGTCGTGACAATGGCGAACGTGACCAAGAAGTCCGCTGTGAGTTAAATATCAATGATGGCACAGCTAGCGTTTATGTGGCTAGGGAAGTTGTCGATGAGGTTGGCTCAAAGGCTGTTGAAATTGGTCTAAAAGATGCTAAAAAAGTCAAAAAAAACGCTGTAGTTGGCGATGTTATTGAGGAAAAATTTGAAGTTACGACATTTGGTCGTGTTGCGGCTCAGACTGCCAAACAGGTTGTCTTGCAACGACTACGTGAAGCGGAGCGTGAAGTTGTCTTGGCTGAATATGAAGACAAAATCGGCACAGTTGTTAACGGCATCGTCCAAAGAGTTGAGCCTCGAGTCATTCGAGTTGACTTAGGTAAGGCAAGTGGCATTATCCCACAAGGTGAGCAAATTCAAGGCGAATATTACAATGTTGGTAGCCGAATTAAGGTTTATATCAAAGACATTGAGCGCGACAATCGTGGCCCACAATTAATTTTGAGTCGTGGTAACGAACAGTTCGTCGAATATCTTTTCCATCAGGAAGTCCCCGAGATTGAAACTGGTGCTGTTGAAATTAAAGCGATTGCTCGCGAAGCTGGCCGACGTACTAAGTTGGCTGTTGCCAGTACTGCTCCAGGTGTTGACCCAATCGGCACTTTTGTCGGTGGTCACGGAACCAGAGTTCAGGCTGTTATGAATGAAATTGGCGATCAGGAAAAGATTGATATTATCGCTTTTGATGAAAATCACGAGCAATTTATCAAGAACGCGTTAAGTCCTGCTGAAGTTGCCAAAGTTGTGATTGACGAAAAAGCTAAGCGTGCCACTGTGTTTGTTAACGAAGACCAGCAATCAATTGCAATTGGCCGAGCCGGTCAGAATGTTCGTTTGGCAAGCCGACTAACTGGTTATGAGCTTGATATCGAACAAGTTGCAGTTGTTGCGACTGCTAAACCCGCCAGCACAGCTCACCACAAGAACATCGAAGACAGTTTACTTGACGCCGTTGAAAAATCAGCTGAATAATATTAGCTAGGTTATAATAGTATTATGGCCGATGATTTTGTTGAGTTCGCTTCACATTTGACCGACAATGCGCGGACTAGTTTGCATCATGCCAATATTATTGCCCAAAGTTACGGCAGTTCGTATATTGGGACTGAGCATTTATTGATGGGTATTCTGGCCCAAGGCTCATCAGTTGGCGCGAAATTATTAACTGACGCTGGTGTTACCTTAAGTCGAGCTCAGACGGCGTTAAATTTGACTCCACTGACGGTGATTGTTGGCATTGAAGCCAAAGGCCTTAGTGAGATGGCAAAATTAACTCTCAAAATGAGCTGGGATATTGCACAGGAATTTCACCAGGATTATTTGGGTACCGAACATATTCTTTATAGTATTTTGAATCAACGTAATGCTCGGGCAGTTGTATTGCTGCGCGATATGGACGTAAATTTACTAGAACTCGTATCTGAATTGGAAGAATTTTTAGATAGCCAGTCAAATTCAGAACAACGTGATTTTGAATCGGCAACTTCAACACCAGCCAGCCATTCGGTTAAGCAAAAAGGCGCTTTGGGATTATACGGTATTGATTTAACTGCTATGGCTAAGTCTGGCAAATTAGATCCGGTTATTGGTCGTGCCTCAATCGAAGAGAGGCTAATTACGATTCTTAGTCGTCGCACCAAAAATAACCCAGTTCTAATTGGCGAACCAGGCGTTGGTAAAACAGCAATTGCCGAAGGACTAGCCCAGAGAATTGTAACTGAGGATGTGCCAGACCATTTGCTAGACAAGCGCGTAATTCAACTAGATTTGGCTGGGATGATTGCTGGGACTAAATATCGCGGTGAATTTGAGGAAAGATTAAAAAAGGTTATTGACGAACTTAGACAGCAAAAAAATGTCATAGTCTTTATCGACGAAATTCATCTACTAGTTGGAGCCGGTGCTGCCGAGGGTTCGTTGGACGCAGCAAATATTCTAAAACCAGCCCTTGCCAGGGGCGATATTAGATTAATTGGCGCCACGACATCTGATGAATATCGAAAACATATCGAAAAGGATACGGCACTGGAGCGCCGTTTGCAGACGATTATTGTGCCCGAGCCAAGCCTAAAAGACACGGTCGCTATTTTAAAAGGCTTGCGGGCAACTTACGAAAAACACCATAGTGTACTGATTTCTGATGAGGTTATCGAAGATTCGGTTTATATGGCCGATCGTTATGTTAACGAAAGATTTATGCCAGATAAGGCAATTGATGTTATTGATGAGGCGGCGGCATTAGTTCGGGTGCGTACGGGCAGTAAGCCAAGCCGATTGCGTTATTTCACAAAGCAGATAAAAAATTTGAATGAAAAAATGGAAGATGCGGTGTCGTCTGAGGATTACGAAAGAGCCGCCCTATACAAGACCAGAATTAGTCAAATTACCACAAAATTTGAAGAAATGCGCTTGAAATTTAATGAAACTACCCCGACTACATTGTCTAGCGACGATGTGGCTCAAGCGATTTCACTAATTAGTGGCGTACCAGTCCAGCATATTCAGAAATCTGAAGCTAAATTGCTACGCAATCTTGAAAAGCATTTAGGTAAATTCATAATTGGTCAAACAGAGGCCATTAGCAAGGTGTCGCGAGCCATACGACGAAGTCGCAGTGGTGTTGCCAGCAATCGTCGACCAATTGGCTCTTTTGTCTTTATGGGGCCAACGGGTGTCGGCAAAACCGAACTGGCTAGAGTGTTGGCGCGTGAGGTTTTTGGTAGTGATAACGCCCTAATTAAACTTGATATGAGTGAATTTGGTGAGAAACATAATACCAGCCGACTACTTGGTGCACCTGCTGGCTACATTGGCTATGAAGATGGTGGCAAATTAACTGATAAGATTCGTCGCCAACCGTATAGTGTGGTGCTATTCGATGAGATTGAAAAAGCTCATCCCGAAGTCTTTAATTTGCTGCTGCAAATCCTAGAAGATGGTACTTTGACAGATGCTAAGGGTAAAAAAGTTAATTTCAGCAATGCAATAATTATTTTGACTAGTAATCTGGGTGCTGAAAAAATGATGAAAGAGTCAAGTTTGGGCTTCCATGCCTCATCAAAAAATGACGAAAGACAACTTGAGGCAATTCACGGCGAAAATGCCGAGGCGGCCGAGGCAGCATTGAACAAAATTATGCGTCCTGAACTTATCAACCGGTTTGACGGGATTATTACGTTTTGTGCGCTGACTCGCAAGCAAGTCGGCAAAATTCTGGATAATTTGATTGACGAACTTCAACAGCGCCTGGTTCAAAAAGGTATCCATTTAGTAATCAGCCCTGCGGCCAAGCGTTATATTATCAAAAAAGGCTATAGTGAAAAGTTTGGCGCCAGACCACTTCGTCGGGCCATCCAGGACGAAATTGAACACCGAATTGCCGATGGTATATTGTCAGGTGAGTACGAAAAAGGTACTGTATTAACAGTAAATATTCAAAATAAAGAGGTTCACCTAGATGTCACTTCAGAATCATAACATTAGCGCCAGAATAATTATTAGATTAATTGGGATAGCTTTTGTTATATCCTGCTCAGTCTTGATTTTGTTTTTTCGACAATATATTTATGACCAAATAGTCGTTTGGCAATTCAAACCTTCGGCAGAAATGGTTGAACTAACTAGTCGAATTGACCTAAGCGAAAATGGTAAATTTGTTTTTTTCGCAAGTCAGCCCGAGCTTGACACTCCAGAGGATTTTAACCAATCCTGTAGTCGAGTTGAGGCAACGACTTCAATCCTTGGCTGTTATAGTGGCTCTAGGATATATATCTATAACGTAAGTGATATTAAGCTTGATGGAATTCGTGAGGTAACAGCGGCGCACGAGATGCTTCATGCCGTATATCAGAGAATGAGCGAGACCGAAAAGACGACCGTAGATGCACTACTAGAAGCTGAATACGCAAAATTATCTGGGGATCAATCATTTTCAGATTTAATGGATTATTATGCACGAGCCGAGCCGAGCGAACGGTCTAATGAGCTTCACTCTGTAATTGGCACAGTAGTTCCAAAAATAAGTCCCGAGCTTGAGACTCATTATGCCGAATATTTTTCTAGCCGACAAACAGTTGTGAATTATTATGAAAAGTACAATGGCGTATTTCAGGCCTTGACTGATCGAGCAAAAGTTCTGGTTGGGCAATTACAGACTCTGTCGACTAGTATTCCGGAGGAATCAACTCAATATAACTCTGATGTACTTGAGTTAAATTCGGACATTAATTCATTTAACGCTAAGGCAAGCAATGGTGACTTTGATTCAAATAGCCAATTTTATGCCGAGCGAACGCTGTTAATTAAGCGTGTTAATTTACTTAACCAGACTAGGGCGAGTATCGATAGCGACATTGATAATTACAACTTACTTTTGGACGAGTATAATTCAATCGCCTCTGAGTCAAAGCAACTATACAACAGTATGGACAGTTCATTAGTCACGGCTCCGTCAGTTTAAGCAGAGTGACGATTTCATCATGGTCGAGTATACTAATAAGTAATGGTAAAGCCAAAAACTCAGTTTGTGTGTCAAAATTGTGGCGCAACCTATCCGAAATGGACAGGCAAGTGTGACAACTGTGGCGAATGGAATACTATGGTCGAACAAATGCTGGCTTCTTCTGGTAAGTCAGTAGTCTCCAGAAGTAGTAGCGCTGGCAATATCCTAAAAGTTCAAACAATGGGCTCGATTTCGAGTTCAGAGAATGCTAAACGTCTGCCAACTGGATTTACCGACCTTGATGATGTCTTGGGTGGTGGAATTTTGCCTGGTAGCGTAATTTTGTTAGCCGGACAGCCAGGTATCGGTAAAAGCACATTGCTACTACAAGTTTCGGCCTTTGCGGCACGAACAAATCCTGTCTTGTATGCCAGCGGGGAAGAGTCGGCAAGTCAAGTTAAACTACGGGCTGAACGACTTGGGGCTGAAAAGAGTGAACAGTTAAGCTTTGCTTCTAGTACCAGTGCTGATGACATTGCGGCTACAATTCGATCAAACGGTTATAAATTAGTGATTATCGACTCAATTCAGACGCTGTCATTGGACGAAATTACGTCTGCGCCAGGGACAGTTAGCCAAATTACCAACAGTAGTAATGTAATTATTCGCTCGGCCAAACAATCTGGCGCTGCCGTCATACTGGTTGGCCACGTTACAAAAGAGGGCAGTATTGCTGGCCCTAAGGTGCTGGAACACCTTGTCGATGTCGTACTACAATTCGAGGGTGATCGATATGGTGGCTTCAAGATAGTACGAGCTATTAAAAATCGATTTGGCGCTACCAGTGAAGCAGCCATATTTGAAATGAATCGAGAGGGTTTGAAGTTGGTTGAGAATCCATCGGCCGCACTTCTAGCCGAAAGGCAGAATGCTGATGGTTCTGTGGTCCTGGCCACTCTAGAAGGCACTAGGCCGCTTTTGGTGGAGATACAGGCACTTGTTACCACAACGAGCTTTGGCTACCCTAAGCGAACCGCTAGTGGCTTTGATTTGAATCGTCTAAATCTACTAATCGCCGTTTTAGAGCGCCGAACAAAGCTTAAACTGTCCGATAAAGACATATACATCAATGTTGTTGGTGGCCTGAAGTTAAACGATCAAGCCGCCGACTTGGCAATCTGTATGGCAATTGCTAGTGCCGCGGCGGGACGAAGGATTGATGATGGCATTGTGGTGTTTGGCGAGGTTGGTCTTGGCGGGGAGATTCGCTCAGCTCAATCAACCGAACGTCGTGTTGCCGAAGCAAAAAAGCTTGGTTTCACTCAGGCAATTGCTCCAAGAAGTTCAACGAAAAATATATTTATTAAAAGCGTTAGTGATCTGCGAACCGCGCTCATTGACTATTTACAAAAGTAATCCTCCGAATCTAAATTTTTGGAGGTCAAGGGAGAAAAATTATGGAAATTATTACAATTATTCTATTAAGTGCAATTTTAATTGAGGCATCATATCTGGTTATCGTTAATACCAAGAGATTATCTTCTAGGCCAGGCGCTAACCCAATATTCGTCGACACATCAGTGTTAATTGATGGTCGAATTATTGCGGTTGCTCAGTCTGGATTTATTAGTGGTAAACTAAGTATCCCAAGAAGTGTTATTGGCGAGCTTCAATTTATGGCTGATCATGCTGATACCGACAAGCGTAGCCGGGCCAGATATGGTCTTGACGTTGTGGCCGAATTACAAGCAATTCCAAATTTATCTGTTGAGATATTTCAAGATGGCAGTAAGGCCGAAGAAGGTGTTGATGAAAGGCTACTGAAGCTTGCCAAAAAATACAATGGATCGATTTGCACCATCGATTTTAACCTTAACAAGGTAGCTAAGGTTGAAAATATTTCTGTGTTAAATGTTAACGATTTAGCAATGAGCCTTAGAATGGCTTATTTGCCTGGAGAAAAGATGCTATTAGAGTTAACCCAAAAAGGCCAAGATGCTCATCAAGCCGTTGGCCATTTGACTGATGGAACGATGGTTGTGGTTGAACATGCCCATAGCCTAATTGGTCAAAGCGTCGAAATTGAATTTATTCGTAGCCTGCAGACTGCTGCCGGCAAGATGATGTTTGCTAAAATGGCTAACAACAAAGTAAACGTGCCTAGTGCTAGGCGTTCTCAGCCGAGGCAAAACAACAACAGGCGCTTCGCCAAAAAGCCCTTTCGTGCTGAACAAAACATTGTGAATTTGATTAATAACCAATAACTAAGTTTTATGGACTTGGCGTAATATAAGCCGGTATCTTGGTTGATGCTGGTGATGAGGCTGAAGCGTACAGTCCAGTATCATGTGCAACTGCCGTCACAGTTTGGTCGGACGTGACATCAGAGTCGACCGTATAGACGAATGTGTAAGGACCAGGTGCAGAAGTCGAGCTGACGATTGAACCGTTGGCTAGTATGTCAACGCTAGTTATTGGGAAGGTGCCTTGGCTGACGCTAACTTCAATTTGATAGGTGTTCGGAGTTGCAAGGTCAGACCATTCTACGGATACTCCTGCAGGTGCGTCTGAGCAAGAATGGACATCGTCGTCAAGTAGGCCATCGTAGCCATCAGGGACAATATATACATCTTTTTTGGTGATAGGATCAACCATTTTTTGAACATCTAATTCAATTTTGGCGCTATCTGGAGTACAGGCAGTTGCCTTTTTCTTGGAGACTGTATCAAAGAATAATTTGGCGTCTGTCTTGCCCTGAGTTGCATTCCACCAGGATGGATAAAGTTCGCCATTAACATTTTGGACTCCGGATGGCATCTTGAACCAGTCGCCTGACGTCCAAAGTCCACTAGGAGCATAAATCTCATTGTGAGCATAACTCATGACAGTCGCAACAATTGGTCCAGGCATTGATGAGCGTCCATTTCTAAGCAGAGAAGCATCTGAGTTGCCTAGCCATACTCCCATAACAAGGACGGGGCTATAGCTCATCATCCATACGTCTTTAGCATAGCCGCCCTTATCGGAAGTTCCGGTTTTGGTGGCAGTTTTGATGCCAGGAATTTCCATACCGATAGCATGACGACCGTTGAGTGGTGCTCGTGCTACGTCGTCGGTTAGAATGTCGGTTACTACATAGACAGATTGCGGATCAAGAACTTGGACTGAAGCCGTATCAGACCACCTATATAGAGTATTTTGTTGATTGTCTTTGACTTCAAGCACGGTTGACTGTGGCTTATAAGCGCCTTGGCGGGCAAGAGATACGTATGAATTAACAAGATCAACTTGTTTAACGCCACATCCGCCGATGGCGGCCGCTAATCCAACCTGAGTTTCGGTACCTTGAGTACAGTAACTAGTTGCGCCTAGAGCGTGCATGGTGTCTAGGTCGGTCTTTACGCCAGAAATATACATTGCTTCAATAGCCGGTATATTTCGCGAGTTAGCTAGTGCATAGCGAATTGTTATTGGCCCCAGGAATTTTCGGTCTGCGTTAAAGACTGGTGCGCCATAAATTGAATCGATATTAACATCGTTAAAGATACTTCCACTGCCGTAGTTGGCCTGGCCAGTTGCTTTCTTCTCAAATAATTCGGCATATACCATAGGCTTGACTGTGGAGCCAGGTTGGATATAAGCCGTGGCAGCATTGTCTTGACCATAGCCTGCGTAATTAAAGTCACGGCTACCCATAAGGGCTATGATTTGGCTGGTTTTAACATCCGCAACAGTTGCTGCTCCGTTGCTAAACCCTGCTGTAGTTGGCAAAGACGAACTGAACATTGTATTCATGGCCTCTTCAAGTTTAGTTTGGATTCGTAAATCAAGGGTCGTGGTGACTGTTAGTCCACCATTGCCGACAGTAGATGTGCCTAAGGTTTCTTGGATTTCGGCTCGAGCCATTTGGACAAAGTGTGGTGCCCGAATATCAGTATATTGGCTAGCTTCAGGGCTAATATGGTCGATGATTGGGTAAAGTATAGCTTCGTCAGCCTGTTCTTTGGTGATATAACCTTGGTCGGCCATATAGCTAATGACAGTGTGCTGTCTGTCAATTAAGTCGGCGTGTCCGTCAATGTTATAGGGGTTATAAACAGATGGGTTTTGAGGGATAGCCGCTAGTAATGCAGCTTCGGCGATGGTTAAATCTTTGGCAGATTTGTCAAAATATGTTTGAGCTGCTGATTCGGCTCCGTTACGACGACCACCATATGGTGATTCATTTAAATATAACGTAAGAATTTGATCCTTATTGTACATTCGCTCGACTTCAATTGATAAAATCATTTCTTTAATTTTGCGAGGTATACCACTGATGCCTCGAAGTTGAGCTTCGTCGGCAAAGAAAACTTGCTTGACTAGTTGTTGAGTTAGAGTAGAGCCGCCCTGGGTGCTGCCGCCAGAAAAATTATTAATAGCCGCCCTAATAAGTCCAGAAATACTGATTCCGCCTTCGATATAAAAATTCTTATCCTCAATCGCGATAGTTGCTTGTTTAAGATAGTCACTAATTTCACTACTTTCGACAACAAGCTTGTAATTACTTTCACCTTTGTCGAGCCATAGAACTTCGCCATTTCTGTCTAGATAAGTCGTAACAGTTGTTTGAACGCGTTTTGCCAATTCGCCCGGGCGAATTGAATCCAAATCTTTACGATAATAAGCAAATAATCCACCGACAAACAGCAGTCCCAAGAGGGCCATTACTCCAACGATCTTGAGCGCCATAATTAAGCCACGTTTGCTAAACCAGAATTTGAATACATGTTTTGGACTTAATCGGTAAAAGAAACGCTTAATTGGGTTTTTTGGGAGTGATGCCAAATATTGGGCATGTTTTCTAACTTCACTGTCTTTTTTTGACTTCTTAGAATGCAACAAGTTAGAGTACACGCTTAATTTATGTGATTTTGATTTTTTACCGGTCACAAATTATATCCCTTATAAAACATTAATGACACTATTATAGCACTAGGTTAATGACACAACCAAATCTAATTTGTGTGCATCAGCTTGTGATTTTTGGTATACTACAAGATAGATACTTGAAAATAACTAGAGAGGGAAAATATGAAGCTTTCAGAAGAACTCAAATGGCGTGGCTTTACTGGTTTGACGACATACCAAGATATTGCGACTTTAGACAAAGACAGTATTTCTTTCTATTGGGGAGTTGATCCTAGTGCTGATAGCATGACTATCGGTAATTTGGCGGCTGGCATGATGGTTCGTTGTTTTATCGATCATGGCCATAAGGCTGTTCTTTTGGTTGGCGGTGCAACCGGAATGATTGGTGATCCAGACGGTAAGTCAAGTGCGCGTAATCTAAAGACTTTGGATGAAATCGCCACAAATAAGGCGGCAATTGCTACTCAATATGATCAGATTTTTGCTGGTAAGGAATTTACTGTAGTAGATAATTACGATTGGTTTAAGGACATTAATTATATCGATTTTCTAAGAGAAGTAGGCAAAAATGTGCCACTAAGTCAGATGCTTGGGCGCGATTTTGTCCAATCAAGACTCGGCAACGAGGGCGCTGGTATTAGCTATGCTGAATTTAGCTATTCTTTGATGCAAGGTTTTGACTTTGTTCATCTTTTCCGCGAGCACGGCGTAACTTTGCAACTATGTGGTGCGGACCAATGGGGGAATTGCATAACGGGCGTTGATTTGATTAGAAGGCTTGAGGGTAAAGAGGCAAATGTTTACTCGACGCCACTTATTATGAATAAGGCTACGGGCCTAAAGTTTGGTAAGTCAGAAAATGGGGCAATCTGGCTTGATGCGAAAAAGACTAGCGTTTACAAATTTTATCAATTTTGGTTGAATGTTGATGATATTGGGGTTGTCGATTATTTAAAAGTTTACACCTTGCTTACTAAAGACCAGATTGATGAATTAGATAAGAAAACCGCCGAAAACCCATCAGACAGGGTCGCTCAAAAAGCCTTAGCTCATGAGGTGACGTTGTTGGTCCACGGGGCTGAACGGACTGACGCAGTCGAACGAGTTACGGGCGTACTATTTGGAAGTGCTGATTTTGCCTCACTTTCTGATTCCGATTTAGATTTGCTTGCAAACGAGATTCCAGTTGTATCGATTAACTCTTCACTAATTGACTCTCTGGTTAAATCAAACTTGGCGTCAAGTAACGGCGAGGCCAAGCGATTAATCGCAAGCGGTGCGGTTAGCTTAAATGGCAATAAAGTGAACGAAGATTGTAGCATTAGTGAGGTTTCGCTTGTTAAAAAGGGTAAAAATAATTTTATACTAGTTCGCTGATAGACTATATATATGAACCTGTTGTCGTCACTTGATAAGGTTAAGGGCATTGGCCCTAGAACTGGTGAACAATTTGCCTTGGCTGGCATTAACACGGTTGGTGAGCTAATTGATTTTTTGCCTCGAGCATATGATGATTTTTCGCATGTTTCAAAAATTACAGAAGTTGCCCCTGGTAAAGTAACAGTTAAGGCCCGTTGTGAAAAAATTTCGACTAGGCCAGTTCGTCGCGGTCTGCGGATTACAACTGCGACACTGGCGGATGATAGTGGCAAATTGCAGGCAGTTTGGTTTAATCAGCCATATCGAGAAACACAACTAAAGAAGGGTGAAGAGTTTTACTTCTCGGGTGAATTTGAGTTTAGCTACAATCGTTATCAATTAACTAATCCAAGTGCCGAACTAGTCAAAGATTTACCAGTCCAGACTGGGCGAATTTTACCGGTCTACCGTTCGATAAAAGGTCTAAAGATCCCGTTGGTGCGAAAGATATTGGCTGAACTACGACCACTGATTACAATGCTACCCGAAACATTGCCAGCCGAAATTGTCAGAGATGAAAAATTGATTTCAAGAAGTGATGCTGTCCTTAAGATGCATTTCCCCGAAAATGCGACTGATGTCGAATTGGCCCGTGAGCGATTGGCTTTCGAGGAGTTGTTTCAATTGTTGCTAGCAAGCCAGCTCAATCGTCAAGAAAATGCTAAATTAACTGGCTGGCATATCCCATTTGAACAGCCGGTTGTGGCAAATTTTGTTAAACAATTGCCGTTTGAACTTACTTCTGCCCAGAGGATTGCTGCTTGGGAGATTATCCAAGACCTAGAGCGTAAAACACCGATGAATCGACTACTACAGGGTGATGTTGGTTCTGGCAAAACTGTCGTAGCTGGATTGGTGGCTTGTCAGGTGGCTCATGCAGGTTTCCAAACAGCAATAATGGCACCGACTGAAATACTGGCTTCTCAGCATGCTGAAACACTTAATCGGCTGCTTCAGCCATTTAATATTAAGGTTGGCTTACTGACCGGTAGCGTCAAAGGCAAGCCAAGAAAGACCCTTTCAGAGCAAATTTCATCTGGCGAGGTTGATGTAGTTGTTGGGACGCATGCCTTAATCCAAGATTCGGTAAATTTCAAAAAATTAGGTTTTGTAGTAATTGATGAACAGCATCGTTTTGGTGTTTCTCAGCGTCTGCAACTACTTAAGAAATCGGAATTTATGCCCCATATGCTGGCGATGACGGCCACGCCAATTCCGCGTAGCCTGGCGCTAACTGTCTATGGTGAGCTAGATATTAGTGTGCTAAATGAGTTGCCAAAGGGTCGCAAACCAATTCAAACCAAAATTTGGTCACCTAACAGTCGAGCGCAACTATATAAGGAAATTGATGCTGAAATTGAATCTGGGCGTCAAGTATATGTCATTTGTAGCTTGATTGAAGAGAATGTTGACAATGAGATAAAAAGTGTCCAAGCTGAACATAAAAAGCTTCAAAATTCAATCTTTAAGCATCGACGAATCGGGTTATTGCATGGGAAATTAAAACCTTCCGACAAAGATGCTGTAATGCAGGAATTTGTAGCAGGCAAGTTTGATATTCTGGTTAGTACAACCGTTGTTGAAGTTGGCGTTGATGTGCCCAATGCGACTGTCATTGTGATTGAAGATGCTGATAGATTCGGGCTCTCCCAGTTGCATCAGTTGCGTGGTCGAGTTGGGCGCAGTGTATTTCAAAGTTATTGTTATCTTGTTACTAGTTCAAGCTCAAAACCATCTCAGCGTCTAAGGGCGGTTGAAAAAAGTAATGACGGATTCTACTTGGCTGAAGTTGACTTAAAATTACGTGGCCCAGGTGAAATATATGGTCGGGCTCAGCATGGTGCACTAAACTTGCAGATTGCTACGTTGGCAGACTCAAAGTTGATTGCTAGAGCCCAAAAGCAGGCCAAGCGGTTCGTCGAACAGGGCATAAATCTGTTACAATATAAACAATTGGGCGCCACTGTTCAATATTACCAACGCCTAACAACATTGAATTAGGAAAATTATGTATTCGGGAACAACTTTTCGTCGTCATTCAGGCAGGATTGTCGGCGTACATCAAAAAATCGATCGAGTGGCTAGGCGTAATTTGAACGACCTAATTCAAAAATCGATTAAATTTCCGGGGATTCGTAGCATTCTTCATTTTGAGGGTAAAAATGGTCCAGATGGGCTAAAGCTTAAACACTCAAAAAGTGATAGCCCATGGAATTTTATTGACACTTAAATATCGGAGGTTTATGTATTACTACAGATAATTGATAA
>CAIMUU010000063.1 GCA_903844835.1 uncultured bacterium
ATAGCAACCTTCCCTATTTTTTTTGAGATCGACGCTGTTCAAGAATTTTTACAAAATCATCCAATGTTTTAAATTCATGAAAGACACTCGCAAACCTAACGTAAGCAACTTCATTGCGCAAAGCTAATTCGTCAAGCACTTTTTCGCCTATCTGTCTCGATGTGATTTCGTTCTCGCCAATGGCGTATAGGTCATTCTCTATGTCTGAGATCATCTCTTCGAGTTCAACTTCGGATGCGAAAAACTTCCCAACTGAACGCTTGATGGCGATCGATAATTTATCTCGATCAAACAATTCCCTGGCGCCACTTTTTTTTATTACAGCCAGATTTGGGCGTTCAATACGCTCATAAGTCGTAAATCGCTTGCCATCCGGAGTTTCGCGTCGACGACGAATCGTCACTCCATCACTAACTTCCCTTGACTCAATTACTCGACTATCGCCAATATTGTGCTTAATTACCATAATTACGCATCCTTTTTGTGTTTTTTGCGACGTCGCAAAAAGGCTGGTGTTTCCGATTCATCATCGTCTTCATTTGGCTGATTCCAAATATCTTCAGTGTTCTCGTCAGCGAACATCGCTGCCGATTCGCTGTGGTCGAGATTTAGATCAATATTGCCAACTGTTTCGTCAGATAGCTTAGTTGATGGGCTGTCGACACGAGTATCTTCACCCGATACGTCTTGCTTGTGGAAATAGGCTGAGTCAAAGCCAGTCGCAATTACTGTGATAATTAATTCGTCTTCAAGTTCAGCTTTAAGTGTTGCCCCAAAAATAATGTTTGCATCTGGCGATACGGCACTTGTAATTATTTCGGCAGCCTCTTGAATTTCACTCATGCTCATATCGTATCCACCGGTAACATTAAATAGCACACCCTTAGCCCCATCAATTGAGACTTCGATCAATGGCGACTCAATGGCCTGTTGTGCGGCCTGAGCAGCCCTGTTGTCGCCACTGGCACGACCAATGCCCATAAGCGCTGAGCCGGCGTTGCTCATAATCGCTCGAACGTCAGCAAAATCCAAATTGATTAAGCCGTGCTCGGTAATTAGTTCTGATATACCCTGGACTCCCTGTCTTAGCACGTCATCTGCAATTTTAAAAGTCTCGAGTAATGGCGTACGACGATCAATCGTCTGGAGCAATCTGTCATTTGGAATTGTAATCAACGTGTCTACATGGCGACCAAGTTGAGTTATTGCCCATTCGGCATTTTTGCGGCGTTTCTCGCCCTCAAAGCTAAAGGGCTTAGTCGATACACCAACCACCAATATCCCAAGTTCACGAGCAATCTCGGCAACAATATAACCAGCACCACTACCTGTTCCGCCACCAGCACCAATCGTGACGAACACCATGTCAGCACCAGTCAACACTTCACGAATCTCATCACGCGATTCATTGGCCGCTGCTTCGCCAACTGAAGGGTCAGCCCCGGCGCCAAGACCACCTGTTGTTGTTTTCCCTAAATGCAATTTGATATCAGCCTTACTATTATGTAGAGCCTGGGCATCCGTATTCATCGCGATAAATTGAACGCCAGTTAGCCCAGCATCCTTCATGCGATTAACAGCTGAGCCACCGGCTCCGCCCACTCCAACTACTTTGATACTTGCAAACGTTTGTATATCACTTGGTTTTATCTCGGGCATAATATATTATCTCCAATTCCTATTCATTGTATAGTATAACACTTGAACAAAAAAATGCTACACCTTGAAGCGACCCAACAATTTTGATATTAAACTTGGGCCATTTGAAAACATGTTCTTGCCTTTTTGTTTAGATTTGTGCCTTGAATCAATTGTTGACTCAGCGTCAATTAACATTAGTCCCAAAGCAGTTGCAAATTGTGGCTGGTCAATACCATCGGCAACTCCGCCATAACCAGAAGCAACACCAACTCGAGCTGCCACTCCTAGTGCCGATTTGGCAAATTCAGTAATACCCTTTAATTTAGCCGTTCCACCCGTCAGGACTGCACCACTTGGTAATCTGCCGTCGCGGCCAGCTCTTTTTAGTTCTTTACTAATAAATTCAAATAGCTCTTCTAGGCGAGCTTCAATAATCTCATCGATGTCATTAATGTCAAAATTATAAATTTCACCATTATACTTAACACCTACACCAGAGGCGTCATGGCGCGGGATGGCTGAGCCATGCTCAATCTTAATCAGCTCAGCAATTTCCGGGTCGGTCTTAAGGCCAATTGCTAAATCGTTAGTAATACTAACACCACCAATTGGAATCACGGCGACATATTGCAAATCGCCTTCTTCATAGATAGCAATATTTGTTGTAGCGCCTCCAATATCAATTAGAACTACGCCGTTTTCAATTTGCTGTTCGGTCAAAACGGCCCTTGCGGCCGCAACGCCTGCTACAATAATAGAATTTGCTGCGACTTTCGCTGATTCAGCCGCTTTCTGTAGATTTACTAGGTGTGGCGTAAGAACCGAAACAACATGGGCATCAATCTCTAGTCGCGTACCCGTCATGCCAATTGGGTTTTTAATATTATCTTGGCCATCTAATTTATAAGAATGTGGCACCACCTGAAGAATCTCACGGTTAGCTGGGACTTTGCCCAAAGTTGCAACTTCCTCAATCCGCATAATATCTTCACCAGTAATTTCATGGTCAGCACTGCCGACTGCTATCATGCCATCAGCATGAGTACTTAATATATGTGAGCCATTAACACTTATCGTAGCAGCGTCGACTTGATAGCCGCTCATTCGCTCGGCTTCCCCAAGCGCGTCATCAATAGCCTTAGCTGGACCATCCAAATTTACGACCATACCCTTGCGCATACCGGTATTTTGAGCTGAGCCAACACCAACAATTGTTGGGACTCCAGTTGTGCCGTCAATATGTGCAACTACGCAACGCACTGTCACTGTGCCGATGTCTATACCAATAGCATGTCGAGAGTTTTCTTGCATAACTAAATTATATAGCTTATGCGACATTTTGCCTAGCTAGACAAAATAGTTTAAACTTAAGTATATGAAACTTGGCGTATTCGACAGCGGAATTGGCGGAGAAGCAATCGCCAACTCTTTACGCTTAACTTTCCCGGATGCCGAGATAATATCCGTAAACGACCATGACCACGTACCATATGGAAATAGGCCACAAACTGAGATTATTCAACTAACTGACACAGCTATCCAGCCATTATTAGCATCTAACTGCGATATTATTATTTTGGCTTGCAACACCGCAACAGCCCTGGCAATTGACAGCCTGAGACAGAAATACCCAACCCAAAAATTTATTGGCATTGAACCAATGGTGAAAACGGCCGCAAAGTTAACTAAATCTCAAATTGTAGCCGTCTGCGCGACACCCGCTACACTTGGCAGTGTGAGATACCATAAGCTTGTCGAAAAATTTGGCTCAGACATGCATATTATCGAACCAGATTGTCGCAGTTGGGCTCAAATGATTGAAAATAACCAAGTAAATTACAATGTAATTAGCCAAACAATTAATGACGTCTGTGACCAAGGAGCCGATGTGATTGTGCTAGGTTGCACGCATTACAACTGGATTCAAAATGAAATTGTTGAATTATCAGCTGGTCGCGCCAAAGTCATTGAACCATCCGAAAGCATTGGCAAGAGAGTCAAACAACTCCTAGACCTTAGTTAGAATCTCGGCGCCGTTTTCGGTAATTAAAACCGTATGTTCAAAATGGGCTGCCAAACTACCGTCGCGAGTTTTTATCGTCCATCCGTCATCTTCGTCAGTTTTGATAGCTTCACCACCAAGCGTTGCCATTGGCTCGATTGCAATTGTATCACCAGGCACTAATAACACCCCGGTACCTTTTTGGCCAAAATTAGGGACTTCTGGAGCTTGTTGCATTTTGTGACCAATGCCATGACCAACCAGATCACGAATAATCCCCAACTTACCTTCATTCAAAGTCTTTTCAACTGCCGCACTAATATTACCAATTCTAACCGGACCCTTAATGGCATCAATCCCAGCATATAAACTGCGCTCGGTATAATTCAATAAATGCTTTTTTATTCCTGTAGGCTCTTCACCAACAACCATCGTAAAGGCACTATCAACCTTCATGTCCTTATAGGTTATAACCAAATCAAAGCTGACAACATCACCTTTTTCAAACCTATACTCATTAGGGATACTATGGACAATCTCATCATTTACCGAAATACAAATTGCATTTGGGAACTTAACTTCATCAGTTTTGTAGGTGACTTCAGCGCCCATTCTTATAATTTCATCTTCAACCCACTCATCGGCCTCAAGTTCACTCATCCCGACTTTGACATATTTTTTTAAATTACTAAGGATTGTAGCTAAAATCCTGCCACCTTGGCGCATAGCCTCAATTTCAGTTGCCGTTTTTATGCTAGCTTGCATTTTGAAAGCTCGCTTAGGACCCGGTCATGGATCTCTTCAATAGTACCAACCCCATTAACGTGCACGGCCTTTACGCCAGTTTCAGAAAAGTAATTAAGAATTGGATCAATTTCTTTGTGATAAGTTGCTAAACGTTCATTAATCGATTCTGGGGTATCATCGTCACGACCACGTAATTCCATTCGTTTCAATAATTCTTCCATGTTTACGTCAAAATTAATTGCTAATTTAATTGGAATTTCCAAAGACCTACATTCATCGGCCAGCCAATGCGCCTGATTAATTTGACGTGGGTAGCCGTCCAAAATCAGTTTTTCGATTGTTGAATTTTTTTCTAAAGCTTCATGTAGCACTTCGTTAACTTTTTCAAAAGGTACTAAGGCGCCCTTGCGCTGGAATTCATGGATCTCTTCATCCGGTGTATCACGTAGTAATTGACCTATCGACAGCCATTTCCAACCATTTTCATCAACTAACGTTTGAGCCTGAGCGCTCTTCCCAGAACCCGCTGGGCCAAAAAATAATATCATCCCTATCCTCCTTTATTTGTCTCTAGTTTAGCGCACTTTTTACTAGTTGGGCAACCAAAGCGCCGTCGGCCGTGTTGCCTAGCTCTTTTTTAACAGCACCAATGACTTGCCCCATCATACTTGGGCTTGTTGCACCCATCTCGGCTATAACTCGGGTCACAACAATATTGATTTCATTTTCAGTTAACTGTTTGGGTAAATACGTACTCAAAATCTGAGCCTCTTGGCGTTCGTTACTAGCAAGTTCGGGCCGATTCGCGCCATCATATATAACCGCACTTTCGTTGCGCTTCTTTACCTCGCGCGCTATAAGTTGCTCAATTACAGAATCCTCAAGACCATCTTCACGTTTATTTTGGGCTACTTCTTCGTTAAGGATTGTCGCCTTTAACCCACGCAGTACATCAACGCCAAAACGATTGCCGCCCAACAGGGCGGCTTTCAAATCAATATTAATTTGCTCTTTAAGAGCCACTTTTATCGAAGTCCTAACCTGGTCTTATCTAATTTATCAGCCTTGCGTGCCTTGCGAATTATCGCCTTGACACGACGCTCAGGTTTTGAGATTGGCTTTTCAAATCGCATTAAAGTTTTGGCGGTTATTAATACGCCATTTTGTAAAATTTTACGGTTAAAACGACGAATAATATTTTCGTTCGATTCTCTTTCATCTTTTCGTATAACTTGTACCATATAGTCTAGTATTGTAACAGAGACATAGACTACTTGCAACTAGTCTTTTCAACTTCGATATGCAATAGTCTTCCTTCGACTGACCGATTGCCCTGCCATTCATTAATATCCAGATGGTACCAAACAGATACACAATCACCAGTGTTTACAAAATATATTTCTGGCGCATTGAACGCCAAGAAGCTCATTTTATGACCAAGCTTATCTTTAAGTTGTAATTTTATATGTTGACCTTCGGCCCCCATTTTGCGAATACTAGCCACTACTCCGCCAGACGTTTTCAGGATTGGGCGTGGATTCCCATTACCAAATGGTTCCAGTTGGTCAATCAAATATGCCTGCTCCTCATTTATTTCGGAAAAATCTGCTTCAACGTCAGCTTTCGGCAATAATAATAGCGTCTGATCGGCTAGGCCAAGGCTTTTGTAGAACTTATTGATGCACCGACGAAACTTCAAAATATTTTTAGTAGGCAAAGTTATACCTGCCGCCATTGCGTGTCCGCCTCCACTAATAAGCAAATCACGACAATGATCAATCGCCTCGACTAGCCAAAAGTCGCCGTAGCTTCTTGCCGAGCCTTTTGACTCATCACCAATTTCCTGAAGTACAAAACATGGTTTTTTATATTTTTCCAATAGTTTGCACGCGACTATCCCAACTATGCCGTGATTCCAGCTAGTCCCGCTAACCACCAAGACAGGGTCTTCACTATATTTTTCCGCCTGAGCAATTGCCTCTTTAATAATAAGAGCTTGGTCAGCTTGTCTCTTGGAATTCAGTTCATCTAAATACTGGGCCTTTTCATAGGCTTCGGCTCGAGTACTTGCTGTAAGTAGTGCCAAGGCATGGCTTGCCGTCTCAAGGCGGCCAGAAGCATTCATCCTAGGACCTAAGCCAAAGCCTAACGAACGCGCGTTTAATTTGATTGGGTCAATACCCGCAACGGCCATTAAGGCACTAAGGCCTATCCGTCTTGTCTTTGCTAGTACTTTCAACCCCCAATATACATTTGTCCTATTCTCATCAGTCAAAGAAACCACATCGCAAACCGTGCCTAGGGCCACTAAATCCAACAGCCACTTTTCTTGCCCAAAGGGCAGCCCTGGGCTCGTCTCAGGATTGCTGTTTGACTTTATTTGTAATGCTTGGACCAATTTAAATGCCACACCAACCCCAGATAGGTCATTAAATGGATAATTACTGTCAGAGCGTTTTGGGTTTATGACCGCAATAGCTGGTGGCTGTATTACGGCAGCACTATGATGATCAGTTACAATTACATCGATACCAATTTTATTTGCCGCAATAATTTCTTTTTTACTTTGGCTTCCGCAATCAACCGTTACTATCAATTTTGCGCCAGTTAAAGCAATCTTTTCAATTGCACCAGTCGTCAAGCCATAGCCCTCGATAAAACGGCTAGGGATATACACTTCGACATCTACAATACCGAATAGTCGTAACGACTCCATAAGCATGGCGGCGGCGGTTAGACCATCAATGTCATAATCTCCGTATATTACTACCCGTTGTTGATCTTTTTTTGCAAGAACGATACGATTAATCGCCTTATCCATATCCGGCAATAAAAACGGGTTATATTTTTTCGAATAATCAGGTGACAAAAAATCCGCCAAGGTCTCACTAGTGATACCTCTGGCGGCAAGTATTTTATCAAACAATGACATTATTAAAATTCAGATGATGAACGTTTAGGACGACCAGCTTGCTGCTGTGACTTGATAACAATCCCCTGCAGCTCCTTAAAAATTGCAAATTGCTTATTTGTCGAATAAATCTTAGTGTTGCCCTGCTTCTCGCTCAATAGAAAGCCAACCTTCTCAAGGCGCTTTAATTCACGCTGGATATTGCCCGGGTCTTCTTTGATTAACTTTGCAAGACCTCTTACATGAGTGCGGAAATCGGGGTATTTAGCATAGACTACAACAATCTTGCGACGAACTCGGGATGTAATAAAAACATCTAACATAAACTAGTTTCTCCCCTAAATCTGCATGCTATTGGATATATCGTAGCACAATATCACAACATGTTGCAATGACTTCTAGCGCCAATTCAAGACAATTTGGTTAATTTTTGCGATTGTTGCTTCATGAGTCGGAATATCATTAATACTATAATAGTGATTAATCCCCATAAAGTTTGCCTTAATATCCAAGATATGAAGTTCGTCAGCTAGAACGTGTAGTTTGTCGACAATCTGGACCGATGCAACTGGTGTCGCTACGACAAGACGCTTAATTTTAATAGGTTTTAAAAAATCAACCGCAACATCTAAT
>CAIMUU010000064.1 GCA_903844835.1 uncultured bacterium
CGTAGATAACATATCTAATCCACAGTACTTTTGCTATATGTACAGAGAAGGCACTGATGTTTATGCAGTTGATAGTTATTCAGCTCCCAGCAAGGGCGTTTGTTTAACTAACCTGGTTACTAATGGGGACCTGTCACTCGATGGTAATTTTGACGGCTTGGCGGACAATTGGAGCGCATCAAACGTGGTGTCTAAAAGCTTAAGCAATAACACACAGTCTTTTATTGCTTCTGCATCATGGGCTGGTGCTGGCACGACTGTCGCTTCTAAGGTCGTCGGGGATAGTTATTATACATCCGCTCTCGTAAGGGCTAGTTCTAATATAGTTGTACTAGGCAATAACGTTGGCTCTGTTACCTATCATTCGGGAAGTGGAAATTATGAGAGACTATCGACTGTTGTCGTGGCAAATATCAACACATTAGCACCTACGATTTATGATTTGCGTTCATCTGGTTGGGATACAGTATATGTAAGATATGTTCTTTGCATAGACCTGACTGCTACTTTTGGTGCGGGCTATGAATTAACCAAGGCTCAAATGGATACGATAATGAATGGTTATTCTAATAACTGGTTTAACATCACTACAAAGGTTAGTCTTTGATGGCGAGTAGATTAATATCAACCCATAATCAAGGCTTTACGATAGTAGAGTTACTTGTTGCCATCGCTGTAATTGGCGTATTAGCCGCCATAACAGCAGTTTCTTATACTGGTATTTTTCAACGCGCAAATGCAGTTTCTCTAGTTTCTGATCTTGAAGGTGCATCAACACGATTGAGATTATATCAAGTTGAAAATAGCGCTTACCCCAACAGTGTATCTGACTGCCCAACTCCAGTCAGTGGCAATTTGTGTCTTGTTGCTAGCTCGGGGACAACCTACCAGTATGCCGTAGACAATGTCTCTAGTCCTCAAGCGTTTAGTCTTATCGCAACTAAGTCCACTCTAAAATATTCAATAAATTCTGACTCTAAACCGGCCGTATTCACTCCAGTTATTGCAACGGGTGGGAGCATATCTGATGTTGGTGGTTACCGTATCCATAGTTTTGAGTCTAGTGATAGCTTTACGGTAACTGGCGGTGGCTACGTCGAGTATTTAATTGTTGCAGGTGGAGGTGGCGGACAGAGTAATACCAATACCGGTACCAATACTGGTGGAGGAGGAGGTGGTGGTGGAGGTTATGTGGTTGGTGGTTCTGTGGTAAGTGCTGGTGGGTATCCGGTCATTGTTGGCAATGGCGGTAGTAACACTGCAGATATTACTGCTCAGGGTGGTAATTCTTCGGCTTTTTCTAGGATAGCTATTGGTGGTGGGCGTGGAGCAAATAGAAATTTGCCAGGGGTGAATGGTGGTTCTGGTGGCGGTGGCGGTTATACATATTTTAATACTCCTGGATTAGGCACTTTAAACCAGGGTTATGCTGGAGGGAATGCTACAATGTCTGGAAATTTTGGTGGTGGCGGTGGCGGCGGTGCAAGCAGTGTGGGAATGTCAGGGAATGATACAAATGGGGGGAACGGTGGAGCAGGATTTTTCTCGTCAATTAGCGGTGTTTTAACAGGTTATTGTGGCGGCGGAGGAGGAGCAATTGGTTTTGCGATTGCTGGTATGGAGGGTAAGGCTACCCATGGTGGTGGGGATGGGGGGAGTGGAGTTCAGTCTGGTCAAAATGCGCGTTCAAATTCTGGTGGTGGTGGAGGCGGCTCATCAGGGTCTGTTCAGTCAACCGGACTAGGTGGGAACGGTGGCTCAGGGGTTGTAATAATAAGATACCCCATGCAATAGGTCGGCGCTTGGATTAATAATAGTATTAATTACGCACCGGTAATTCGAAAAATATTGCCGATTATATATGTGACAACCATTGCAATTGTGCCACCGATGACTACGCGAAGTGTCGACTTTAATATATTTGCACCGCTCATTTTGGCACTAATAGTGCCGGCAATAATAAGTGCGATGATTACTGAAACAAATGTTGCAGGTACGGAAAAAGCGCCGATCGGCAACATAATAGCAATCAGTGGGATTGTCGAACCTAAAATAAATGAACCAGCCGAAGCTAGTAGTGAAGTCCAGGGGTTAGTTAAGTCTTTGGGGTCTATGTGAAGTTCAGCTTCGGCATGTGCCGTAAAAGCATCGGCTCTTGTAAACTCCTTGGCGACTTTCGTTGCGGTTTTTTTACTCAGCCCTTCGTCTTCAAAGATTGTTTCAAGGCCAGATAATTCCTCTTTTGGATGGTCTCTCAGGTCCCTGCGCTCGCCAGCGAGCAAGGCTTTTTCTGTATCGCGCTGAGTGCTGACCGAAATATATTCGCCGACCGCCATAGATAAGGCGCCAGCAACTATCCCAGCCAGCCCCGCGGTTAATATTGCGGATTTTGACTGAGTCACTTCTGCAACACCAATGACTAGCCCGGCAATTGATACGATGCCGTCATTAGCACCAAGAACTGCGGCCCTTAGGCGGTTTTCTCGCTTATTTAGGTTTGTGTGAAGATTAGAATTTGACCAGACATTATGGGATGTTTTTGTATGCATAATTATTATTAATTATAGCACTATAAATAATCGTTAGGGCATTGGGGTTAATAGTTGATTCTACTTGTGCTATAATTTTAGATATTATATAAGGGGAATATTATGGATCAAGAGATAAAGTCAGACGTAGAAAATAAACCAGTGCCAGAGGTAATGGCTAGTGATGTACCACAACTAGAATCTGTTTCGCCAGAAATTATGGCAAAACTTAAAAGCCCCAAAAAAGGTATTGGCAAGACCGTAATAGTCAGTTTGCTAGTCGTACTATTGGCGGCTTCTGGTGCGGCGGCTTACGTTTGGCGAGATATAGCGGCACGTAATTCAGAGAAGGCTCAAGTTGCAAATATTGCGACGTTGGACGAAAAGATTAAGGGGCTTGAGGCCGATTTACTGGTTGCAAACGGCGGAGTAGCTACGCCAAATACTGGCACAGGATGTTGCACCGGGGTTGCTCCAGACGCAACGACGATTGCAAATATCAAGGCTTCAATTACTTCTGGGAATACCGCAGCACTAGAGGGCTATATGGCAGATGCTGTCAAGGTTGTTCTAGCGATGGCCGAAGGTGTTGCACCCGGCACGCCAACTGAAGCGGTCACCAGAATAACTGAATTTATCAGCGCCGCAACTGCACCTTGGAATTTTGAGAAGACTGCCGATGAGCTTGGCCAATATGCGGTTGGCGGATATGGTCCATACTTCCCAGCTATCGCTGTAGTTGGGATGTCAGCAAACAGCAAAGTTATTACATTCGATTTTGATTGTGATGGCAAAATTAGCCGTGTATTTATGGCTTCTGATGCAAGCATTCTACAATAGTTAAAAAGTATAAAAGCTCAGTGCATATTGTCAAAGTTGGCTCGCGTCAACATATAGCTTGTGCTAGGCTATAGGTATGACACAGGAATTACTAATTAAAGTATTTGCCGATTATGCCATGTTGCCAGTGATATTAATTGGGGCTTATGCCTTGATATTTAAGGTACCAAAAGGGCAACGACTCACAGCGTATTCAAAAATACTTATGGCGGGGTTAATGGCGTATTTTTTGGCAAAAACGATTGGTTCGATTTATCAGCCGATGAGCCAGCGCCCTTTTGAGCTTCTCGGCACGACGGCTGGAGCATTATTTCTCAATAACGCCGGGTTTCCGTCAGACCATATTTTATTAGTCACAGCTATAGTTGCTGCTGTTTGGTTTGAGACAAAACAAAAACTAATTACGATAATTTTGGTATTTCTACTAATTGCAATATCAGTTGGCCGAGTTATGGCATTAGTCCATACGCCGCTGGATGTAATTGGGGGGTTTGTAATTGCTGCTGTTTCGGCGCTTTGGTATATTAATCGGAAAAATGTTGTATAATACCGTTAAATAAACGGAGGTCGTAAATGGCAAAACTTATCCAAAGTGACGACGAGCCACAATTAATTAGCAACACCTACTCTCTGGTTAAAATTATTGTAATTGGGATTGGCTTGGGCTTACTATATTATTTCCTTACAGTAATTATCCAGAAATATATTATTATTCCTGTATTTTGTGATTCGGCCACTAGTGCATTAAGTTGCCATAATTCACTTGGAATTTCTGGCAATATTTCGATGGTAATTGTAGCTGTTGTTGGCATTATGGCCATGGTGATGTCACGCATGACTCAGCCTTTAATTGTTGCCGTCGCCACTGCTGCGACCTTGTGGGGGCTTGCTTTATGGACTGACGGGTTATCGATGCTGGAGGTTATTGGCTGGAGCGTTCTTAGCTATGCATTATCGTATGTCCTTTACTCTTGGATTACTCGCTATAACCGAACGGTGCCAGTTTTGATATTGATTTTAGCGGTAATTGTCACTGCTCGAATCGTGATTATCCTATAAATGTTATACTAGTGCTTATGGAACAAAACTTATTATTGGTAATTTTGGCAATTGTAATTATCGGCTTCGGCTTTGCTATGTATATGATGAACCAGCGACTGAAGGACTTAAAAAATTCTAGCGCTGTTGAGCTATTGAAAAGTGATGTGACAGAACTTTCCAGGGGTATCAATAATTTGCAACAAACTGTTGGCGACAAGCTCGAATCAAATAATGTGTCGATGCAATCTTCGATGCAAAAACAACTAAGCGAAAGTGCCAAATTGGTGTCTGACGTAACGCAAAGGCTAGCAAAGCTAGACGAAACCAACAAGCGAGTCGTTGATGTGGCTGATGAACTAAAAACTTTGCAAAATGTTTTACAAAATCCCAAACAGCGCGGTGTATTTGGTGAGTATTATTTAGAGTCGGTGCTTGATAACATTTTGCCAAGTAAGAATTATCAAATGCAGTACAAATTTAAAGATGGCGAAATTGTTGATGCGGTTGTTTTTTTGGATAAGGGCCTGGTACTGCCAATCGACAGTAAGTTTAGTCTTGAAAATTATAATCGTATGGTTGGTGTTGATAACAAACCAGAGCGCGAAAAACTGCTTGCCAAAGTCCGAACCGATTTAAAAAACCGAATTGACGAAACTAGCAAATATATTCGACCAAGCGAAAAGACTATGGATTTTGCATTTATGTTTATTCCAAGCGAGTCACTTTATTATGATTTGCTGATTGGTGATGTGGGGACTGGCTCGAGCGCGCGTGATCTAATTGAATACGCCTTTCGAGATAAGAAGGTTATCATTGTTAGCCCAACTAGCTTTATGGCCTATTTACAGACAGTATTACAGGGCCTGCGTAGTTTGCAAATAGAGGAGCAGGCTAAGGATATTCAGATTCGTGTTGGTCAACTGGGCCAGCACATCACTAGGTTTGATGAGTATATGAGCAAGTTGGGAAAATCTCTTGGTCAAACGGTTGGGCATTATAATGAAGCCCACAAAGAGTTAGGCAAAGTCGACAAGGATGTGATTAAAATTGCTGGTACTGATTCGGGTGTTGATCCACTGCTTCTCGATAGACCACAAGACGGAGAATAATCCAAAGCATAATAAAATCCCCACTCGTTTGAGTGGGGATTTCTTGTACTAATTATTAGTATCTAATTAACACTTACAATCGTCACCGCAGTCGCAACCGTTTGCACAGTCACAATCACATTTGCTAGAATTTGAATTCAAGAAATCTTGAATAGCAAAACCGATGATACCACCAAGTGCAGGCGCTAGGATGTAGATAGCTACTGGCCAAATGTTCCAAGACAATGCGTTTGCGGCAATCGCAACTGCAGGGTTAAGGAAAGATAGGGCAGTGTTTGATTCAACTAGCGACATTGATGTTGCCCAACCAGCTACAAGTAGTCCAACTAGGACTGACATACCGTAGGCTAGAGCGGCTTTGGTGTTTGATTTTTTGAAGCGAATAGCTGCTGACATACCTAGTGCAATAATTGTTGCACCTAGTAGTTCGGCAAAGAAGAAAATCCATTCTTTGTCAGTTATTGGTGTTGCGGCATGAAATAGGCTCTGTCCTGATGCGGCTACGTCGGTTACAGAACTATTCAAAAATGCGTTTAGTGTTAGCCAAGAAACGGCTGCACCAAATACTTGGGCCAAAATTAGGAAAATTGCCCGAACTGATTTGATTTTGCCTGTTACCCAAGCTCCTATTGTCATGGCTGGGTTTAGGTAAATGCCTGCTGCACCACCGAGCGTCAATACGATGCCGGCAATTATAAAACCAACATATAGTGGCTGGCCTTGTACAGCGAAAATACCAGATACAAGCATAAACGTACCAATAAATTCAGCAACGATTGCTGAAATTAATGGCATTTCTTGAATCTTGCAATAGAATGATTTAACTGATGCCTTGACCTTCGACATCTTGCCTCTCATGGCGGGCATGGTGTCATCTAATTTAGTGGTATTAGATTTTTTAGTTGATGAAATGGCGGATTTTTTTGCCATAATTAGGTTCCTCCTTTATGTGAAATATGGAATCATTATAGCACAATATCAATGCTGTAAACATGAGTGCTATACTGATGATATGGGATTATTCATCAGACAAGAAGATTCTAGAAGCGAGCTTCAGCAACGAATCGCTGCCGAGTTGCAGGAAAAAGCAAAAAAACGACTTGACTTAGCCGAAGCGCCAGATTTAGTGGAAGATTCACAATATATTAAAGGTTTTAAGCGTACAACTAGTCTGGCTTGGGTTTGGGCTCTGATTGTTATTGCTTTTGTGGTGATAGCTATCTGGTTGATGATAACTGGGCTAGCGCGATAGGGGCTATTTAGCTATAATAAAAAACAGTTATGCAAAATATTGAAGATACTCGCAAAGATCTTTTGGCGCGAATTGAGGCTAGCGATAGTCCACGTGATTTGCTTAAGGGTCCCGAGCTAAAGCAACTCTTTGATGTTATCAAAACTCTTGCCCCCGAAGAGCGCGGCGCCTATGGTAAACAGGTTAATGAACTACGTATTGCGCTAGAATCGGCCATATCAGATCGAGAATCTGGGGTTGAAGATAAGGCGGTTGAGCCAATTGATGTTACGGCTCCTTGGGATGTTAACGCTTCCAATATTGGCCTACTGCCAACTCAGCAGGGGACACAACATCCATTAACGCTTGAATTAGAGAACGTAATTAATATTTTTACACGTATGGGCTTCGACGCGATTGAATCTCGCCAGATTGATGATGATGATCATATGTTCGGCACACTTAATTTCCCCGAAAATCATCCAGCTAGGGATGGCTATGACACGTTTCGAACCGAAGAGGGATTTATCCCGCCAGCTCATACTTCGACCATGCAACATCGCATTCTAAAGGCTGGCAAGGCTCAGCTTGAGGCGGGCGGTCAGATTGCGGCTGTTTCGTACGGTCGCGTATTTCGTAACGAAGATGTCGATGCAACTCACGAACATACCTTTTATCAATGCGAAGGAGTATTTGTTAGTCGAGATGCAACTTTGGGTCAAATGTTGGGGACATTACGCGACTTTTTTGAAACATATTACGGTCAGAAATTAAAAATCAAGACTCAACCAGCCTATTTCCCGTTTGTCGAACCAGGGTTGGAATTTGCAATTGAGCGCCCAGCGGCACTTGGAGGCAAAGATGGTGAATGGTTAGAAATGCTTGGCTGTGGGATGATTCATCCCAATGTGTTGCAGGCTGCCGATATTGACCCAGCAAAGTATCGAGGTTTTGCATGGGGCGGTGGAATTGAGCGACTGGTTATGCTGAAATACGGTATAGAAGATTTGCGCCATTTTGAATCTGGTAAATTGCAATTTTTGAGGAAATTTTTATGAGTCAAGAGATTCACAAAAAAACAGTAGCGTCCTTATTTGACGAAGTAGTTTCTGGCAACAAGTCTTTTGACGTCAGGCTAGCTGATTGGCAGTGCCAACCTGGTGATATATTGATTTTGGACGAAATTGATGACGTTACGAAGGTCCCAACTGGCCGTTCGGTTCGACGCCGTGTTGGCTATATTTTAAACACTCAAGAAACCAGTTTTTATTCAAAGAAGGATATTGAAAAGTATGGCCTTCAGGTAATCTCGCTACTCGAGGAGGGTAAATAATGATTATTTCACTTAATTGGCTCAAAAAGTTTACTGACATTGATATGCCAATCC
>CAIMUU010000065.1 GCA_903844835.1 uncultured bacterium
AGTCCAAGCTCAACAGGCCCGCCAAATCTTAGACCGCTTGGTCGGGTTTGAATTATCACCAGTTGTCTGGCGAAAAGTCCCAGGTGGCAAATCGGCCGGCCGCGTCCAATCTCCAGCTGTTAGGCTACTGGTTGAGCGTGAACGCGAAATCGAAAGTTTTGATAGTTCATTTACGTTTAAGATCGTGGCCCAGTTCAAACACGGCAACGATAAGCTTCAAGCCGAATTACCAAATAAATTTAGTACCGAAGACGAAGCCAGACAATTTCTAGAGAGCTTAATTAATGCTAACTTTAAGGTTTCTGACGTCACCACCAGCCCTGCCAGTCGTAACCCAGGCGCACCATTTACTACTAGTACTTTGCAACAAGAGGCCAATAGCCGACTAGGCTTTAGCGCCAAATCGACGATGTCTTGTGCCCAAAAGTTGTATCAAGAAGGCAAGATTACCTATATGCGAACCGACTCGACCATACTGAGTGGCCAAGCTATCGCTATGGCGACTAACTATATTAAAGATACATTTGGTGAAAAATATAGCCAAGTTCGGAATTTCAAAACCAAAAGCGCTGGCGCTCAAGAAGCTCACGAAGCTATCCGTCCAACCGATATGTCGCGCGAACACGGTAGTAATAATGAATATGACCAAAAAATATATGACCTTATCCGACGTCGCACCCTCGCCAGCCAAATGGCCCCAGCCCAACTTGAAAAAACCGTTATTACTATTAAAATTACTGACAAAAGCAACCGCGTAAGCAAGCTTGTTTTTGAGGCCAAAGGTGAAGTGATAATTTTCGATGGCTTCCTCAAAGTCTATGGTGGTAGCAAAAAAGACGCCGAAATCTTGCCAGCCGTCTCATCTGGGGACACGCTAGATCTAGCGTCGGCCAACGCTCGTCAAACATTTGCTAGACCACCAGCCCGTTATTCTGAAGGTAGTTTGGTCAAAAAGCTGGAAGACCTAGGCATTGGTCGACCATCAACCTATGCCACAATCATTAATACCGTTCAAGTTCGAGGCTACGCCGAAAAGGGCGAGACCGAAGGCGCACCTCGCGATATAATTTCGCTAAGCCTCAAAAAAGACCAAATAAGTCGAGAGATTGTCCAGGAAAAAACCGGCTCTGATCGTGGCAAACTAGTCCCAACCCCTGCTGGCGAAGTCGTCAGCGACTTTCTGGTCAATCATTTTGAACCGATTGTTGACTATGGCTTTACCGCCAAGGTCGAAACTCGATTTGACAAGATTGCAACTGGCTCACTGGCTCGCAACACCATGCTTGATAGTTTTTATACGCCATTTCATAAACTTATTGAAAACTCTGGCGGTATTGATCGCAGTACTGTCACAAAAGCTCGCGAAATTGGCATCCATCCTGTCACCAAACAGCCAATCTTGGCTCGTTTCGGACGATTTGGACCGATGTTGCAACTGGGTGGTGGCGAAGCTGATATCAAACCACAATTTGCACCAATGCCAACTGGACGCAAAATTGAGACCGTTACTCTTGAAGAAGCCCTTCATGCCTTTGAACTACCTCGAACTGTTGGTAAAACCGCTGAAGGCGCCACTATTAAGGCTAATATTGGTCGTTTTGGACCATATATTCAGATTGACAAACTATTCGTCAATATTAAACCATTTGACCCTCACACAATTACCCTCAAGGAAGCTCTGGAATTATACAAAGCCAAACAAAAATCTGAAATTGATAAAAATATCGCTGATTTCGGGGATGGTCTGAAAATTATTAAAGGTCACTATGGACCATATATTACAAATGGCACAAAAAACGCCAAGATTCCAAAAGAAATTGACCCAAAAAGTATCACGATTGAACAAGCCAAAGAAATACTGACGGCTGCTCCATCAGGTAAAAAACGACGAGTAATTCGAAAAAATATTCGACGCAAAAAAGCCTAATCAGTTCTAGACCACTATTTACATAGCATGTCTATTTTATGCTATAATGAGCCTAGTACATAAAATGTTTGACATTATATAAATAATCTTATATAATTATAAATAACTCTAATGTAAAACTACTGTGGTGGACAGAAAGAAAGACAATTGAAAATGAGCGATACACCTGAAAATGCCCAAAAAACCGATTTTCAAACTGGCGTTAGTGAAATCCTAGCCATCATCGACCAAGAACGTGAACGTGAAATTATTACCCGCCGATTTGGCCTATATGACCGCCGCGAAACCCTCGAACAAATCGGGGAGTTGCTTGGTATTACTCGCGAACGTGTTCGACAACTTGAAAAGGCTATTTTAGCCAAGCTACGATCTGCCACCGAAAACGGCAAGGTCACTGCTGTTAACAATCTTGAAAAAACTATTATCCGAAAATTATCTGAATTAGGCCGAGTTGCCAGAGTTCAAGATTTGACGGACCTACTTTATTCCGGCACTAGCAACCCACGCGAACGCTCACAAGTTGCGTTTGTTGCCGAACTTGCACCAGGTTTGACGGTCGTCGACGAAAACGACAATTATTTCCATAGTGTTGGAATCCGCGAATATGGCGATGACAAAAAGATTTGCCTAGAAGTTGATTCGATTGTTTCAACCATCCGCAAACACGGCGAACCACTAACTATCGAGCAACTGCACGACAAGCTTTCCTACGAACACCCAGATTACGTCCGGGCACTGGCTAGTACCTCAAAATTACTGGCTCATCTTAAAGATAACTGGGGCCTTGTAAAATGGCCAACCGTTAACCCTAAAAACATCCGTGACAAAATATTTGTCATCTTGGCCGAAAATGGCAAGCCAATGCACTTTTCTGAAATTGCCAAATTTATTAAAGACAGTAGCTTCAAGCGCAAAGACGTTACAACTCAAGCCATCCACAATGAACTTATCAAAGATGGACGCTTTGTATTGATCGGTCGTGGCATTTATGCTCTTAGTACCTGGGGTTTTAGCCGTGGGACTGTTGCCGACATAATTGCTGAAGTCCTAAAAAACTCAACAATGCCACTTCACCGTGACGAAATCGTCAAGCGCGTCCTAAAAAGTCGCCAAGTTAAAGAGACGACCATTCTGCTAAACCTGCAAAGCAAGTCACAATTTAAGCGTGTTGCCAAAGCAACATATGCGCTCGAAGCAAAATAACTCAATAACATTGTTAAGTTGCTTCTCTAGTGCGATAATAAAAGAGCAATCATGGGCATAGTTCTATCTATAATAAACTTTATTTTTCAATGGTATGTTTGGGTACCCTTTGTACTCATCTTGGGATTTTTAACCTGGCGCAACTACAAAAAAGTCGACTCCATAACCAAAGATGTCGAAAGCGACCTGTTAGTACTTGAAATTCCAAAAGCCAATGACAAGAGTGAATTAGCCGCCGAACAACTATTTGCCAGCCTACACGGCATATTGCGCGACAGAGAGGAACTTAAGCTAAACGGTGGCGTCCAAGAGCATTTAAGTTTTGAAATTGCCTCAGTTAACAGCCAGATTAGATTTTATGCCTGGGTACCTCGAACACTACGAAGCTTTGTTGAAGGCCAGATTTATTCACAATACCCAAGTGTCCAAATCAGCAAAGCTGATGACGACTATGTTACTCACGAGCATGCCCATAGTGTGGCATATTCATCCGAAATAACACTTACCGACAACGAAATGTTGCCGATTAAAACTTTTCAAAACTTTGAAGTTGACCCGCTGGCTGGCATTACTGGCGCACTGGCAAAACTTGAGACAACCGGTGAAGAAGTATGGATACAAATCCTAGCTAGACCAATTGCCGACAGTTGGCACAAAGAGTCAGAGGTTTGGATTGACGGAGTTAAAAAAGGCAAAACATCACTTTTCAGTGGCATATTTAGTTTGTCTTGGTTGGGCAAATTTATTAGCGCCTTGTGGCAACCACCAGAAGCTTCAAAGGGTACAACTGTCACTCCAAAAGAATTATCAGACCGAAACAAGACTCGTGTTACCGAAGCCCAAGAAAAGGCCACAAAACTCGGTTATCGCGTCAAAATCCGCCTCGTCTACCTCGGCGACAGCACTGTTAACGCTAGGCTCCGCATGCAAGCAATTGTGGGCACCTTTAAGCAATTTAATAGTACCAACTTAAATGGCTTCAAGATGTCTAGTGCCAGTTTCAAAAAAGAAGATTTAGCCGGCTATCGCAATCGCACATTTAAGAGTGGGGGATACATCCTTAATATTGAAGAGTTGGCCAGTGTATTTCACTTACCTCATACTAACGTTGAAACACCAAATGTAGTTTGGGCCAGCACCAAAACCGCCGAGCCACCTGCAAAATTGCCAATCATTACAGGTAACAGTGCGATTGACGAAAATATTAGCGCCTTTGGTATGACTAACTTCCGTGGCGTTAACCACCAATTTGGTATGTATCGCTCGGACCGCTCTAGGCACGTATACATTATTGGGCAAACTGGTGCCGGTAAAACTGGTGCGCTAGCCCTATTTGCACTAAGCGACATATTCCATGGCCACGGCTATGCCATTATTGACCCGCACGGTGACTTTGCCGTTGATAATATGCGCTTTATCCCTGGTAGCCGTACGAACGATGTCGTCTACTTTAACCCTGCCGACACCGCCTTCCCATTGGGCTTTAACCCATTAGAGGTAACAAACCCTAGCCAAAAGACCAATATTAGTTCGGAAGTTATTGGCGTCTTAAAGCGCATGTTTGGCGAATCATGGGGACCAAGACTCGAATATATCCTTCGCTACACCATACTGGCCCTCCTGGACCGTCCAGTGACCACAATGCTAGATATTACTCGTATGTTAACCGACAAAAGATTCCGCCAAGAAACCCTAGGATACTGCAAAGATACCGTCGTCTTAAATTTTTGGAAAGTTGAATTCGCCAGCTGGAACGACAAATTTGTGGCCGAAGCGATTTCGCCAGTCTTAAATAAAGTCGGCGCCTTTACGGCTAACCCAATTATTCGTAATATTATCGGCCAGCCGAAATCAACCTTTAACATCCGCGAGATTATGGATGAAGGCAAGATTTTGATCGTCAACTTGTCCAAGGGTCTAATAGGTGAGGATAATGCCGCCATTCTAGGGGCATTCTTGGTCACCAAGATACAACTTGCATCAATGAGCCGAAGTGACATATCAAATATCGAAGACCGCCGTCCGTTCTATCTGTACGTCGACGAGTTCCAAAACTTTGCAACTGATTCATTTGCAACTATCCTATCAGAGGCCCGCAAATACGGCCTGAACCTTACCGTAGCCAATCAATACATCAGCCAAATGAGCGAAACCGTCCGTGATGCCGTCTTTGGCAACGTCGGTACGATGATTTCCTTCCGTGTGTCGGCAGATGATGCGCCTATCCTAGCTAAGCAATTTGAACCACAATTTGAGCCTAATGACCTCTTACAAATGCACAATCGCAACTTTATTATCAATATGGTCATCAAGGGCGAAAAGGCCCCAGCCTTTAACGCTACGACCCTAACGCTACCTAAACCACAGCTAGATAACACTGGCCGTATTATCGAAAATACCCGCCGTAACTACAGCCGAAGCCGCAGCGAAGTTGAAAATGAGATATCTACAGCGATTACGCCACCCGAGAATCTCCAGTCACAAAGGCCACAGCCACCAAGACCTCAGAATATTAAATGGCCAGTCGGCATTCAGCCAGTTACTTACGGACAAAAGCCAGCAGAGAAGAGAAGCGAATCCCCCGCCCCTGTTATAACAGAGGTAAATGACCGACCACGCCGAAAGCGCAAGCGATCACACAAAAAGACAACTTTTGTACTAAACGGCCAACAACCAAACCATAGCGACAGCTCCAAAGCACCTGCACCGCTAATTGAAACAGGTGATGGCGATACTTACCAAATCAAGCACTAGCAACCATTTGGCACATGCAATAATATAGAACAATACTAGAA
>CAIMUU010000066.1 GCA_903844835.1 uncultured bacterium
CAAAATCTACTTTCCCTCGGTGTTATAATAATTGTAATGTCAAAAACTTTTTTCTTTTATGACCTTGAAACTAGTGGACTGAACGCTCGCTCTGACAGAATTATGCAATTTGCTGGCGTTAGAACTGATTTGGATTTAAAGCCGATTGGCGAGCCAGTCAATATGCTGGTTAAATTGAATGATGACACTTTGCCTAGCCCCGAGGCATCATTGATTACGGGCATTACCCCTCAACAAACAATTGAAACTGGTTACAGCGAGGCAGAGTTCGCCAAAATAATTACTAATGATATTTTTACGCCTGAAACAATCGCGGTTGGTTATAATAATATTCGGTTTGACGATGAGTTTATTCGTCATTTGTTTTGGCGAAATTTTTTTGACCCTTATGAGTGGAGTTACAAAGATGGGCGTTCACGCTGGGATTTGCTGGACGTGGTGCGTATGACCAGGGCCCTTCGGCCAGATGGAATAGAGTGGCCAGTTGATGAAAAGGGTGTTGCTACAAATCGATTAGAGCAAATTGCCAAGGCTAATAAGATTGGTCACTTTAAGGCCCACGATGCCCTTAGCGATGTTGAAGCCTTGATTTCGGTGGCACAATTAATTCGCGAAAAGCAACCTCAACTATATGAATATCTTTTTAAATTACGTGATAAAAATGAAGTCAAAAAATTAGTTAATTTGGATTACAAGCAACCATTTGTCTATGTCAGTGGTCGGTTTGACTCTGAATACAACAAGGCGACGGTGGCTTTCCCGCTAACAGCCGGGCGAAACGGCAATGTGGTTATTTATGACTTACGATATGATCCGTCGGACTTTGTTCAGATGAGCCCAAAAGAACTTGCCAAGCGATTTTATGCTACTTGGGACGAGCGTCAGGTTGACGGTTTTGTCAAACTGCCGATCAAAGAGCTCCAATACAACCACGCGCCTGCAGTTGCGCCAATAATTGTTTTATCTCAGGGGGATGGCTGGAAGAAGATTAGTTTGGATGAAGAGACTATTACGAAACACAAAAATATATTGTTGTCAGTTCCAAGTTTCGCCGAAAATGTCCGAACATTAATTGAGGGACGTGAGGAATTTAAAAAATCTGCCGACCCCGAATTGCAGTTGTATGACGGCTTTGTGCCAGATATTGATAAGATGCGCATCGAAACAGTACGTAACGCCGACGAGCGGGAACTGGCGGATTTTCATCCTAATTTTAGCGATGAGCGTCTGGACCCATTATTGCTCCATTACAAAGCTAGAAATTTCCCAAAAAGTTTAGCCGAAGACGAGGCAACGGCGTGGGAAATATGGCGTTCAGCCAAGATTACGGCCGAACTGCCAGCATTTATTAAGTCATTAGAAAAATTATCGATGCAGACAACCGACGAATCTAAAAAGTATATATTGCAAGAATTGCACTTATGGGCCGAGAGTATATTACCGGCTGACTTGTGATTTATTGAGCGGGTGATATTTGCGCATTAACGGCATTACAAAAGCACTGCCGATGACAATACCAATTGCGACCGACATTATCATTAACATCAGTCCTGGGGCGATTTTAATATCAGTGCCAGGAATTAGACCAATCAGAAAAAATTCAGTAGCAGTTCTCCATATATGAAAAGAGTCTATGATTATTAATAGACTGGCCACAAGTAAAATTTTTGTAATATTCTGTTTCATCTGTAAAAAGAACTATACTACATGAAAATAGGCAAATGCAATGATAAGCAGAATGCTATTTCTGTAAAATATTTTTTAAATATTGACCCGTAAAGGAATCGGAATTTTTTGATAGTTCTTCGGGCGTGCCAGAGCCAACAATTACGCCACCATTGTAGCCACCCTCTGGCCCCATATCGATAATATAGTCGGCTGTTTTGATGACGTCCAAATTATGCTCAATGATTATCATACTGTTGCCACCTTCAACTAGTTTTTGCAGGATTGTTAGTAGTTTTTTGACGTCGGCGCTATGTAGGCCAGTTGTCGGCTCATCAAGAATATAGAGGGTTTTACCAGTGGCCCGTCTAGATAATTCACTGGCTAATTTGATACGTTGCGCTTCGCCACCGCTGAAGGTCGTAGCTGGTTGGCCTAGTTTGACATAGCCAAGTCCTACTTCGACTAGAGTGTCTAGTTTTCTGGCAATTGACGGCACGTTTTCGAAAAATTTCGACGCTTGGTCGATTGTCATATCTAGAACGTCACTGATGGTAGAGCCTTTATATTTAATTTCTAGAGCTTCGCGATTATAGCGTTTGCCCTTGCAGACATCGCAAGTGACGTAAACATCTGGCAAAAAGTGCATTTCAATTTTAATGACACCATCGCCTTGGCAGTTTTCGCATCGACCACCTTTGACGTTAAAGCTGAATCGGCCAGTTTTGTAGCCTCTGATATTAGCTTCGGGGGTTGAGGCAAACAAATCGCGGATGGTTGTAAAGACGCCAGTATAAGTTGCTGGATTAGAACGAGGCGTTCGGCCAATTGCCGACTGGTCAATCACAA
>CAIMUU010000067.1 GCA_903844835.1 uncultured bacterium
ATAAAATAAGACCAAAAAGGTCTTATCTTATTTGGGGCGAATGAAGGAGATTGGTCACGTTCCGCGACCCCGTCTCAACTTGGTGGCGTCACCGCCATCCAGGTTTCCGACTCTCAAACTGCCGACGTGGCAGTTTTCGCCCTCTAAGGTAGAGGGTTTAAACCCCCGAATACGTTCCAAATAAAATAAGACCAAAAAGGTCTTATTTTATTTGGGGCGAATGAAGGGGATTGAACCCTCTACCTACGGAACCACAACCCGTCGCTCTAACCAGATGAGCTACATTCGCCATAAACCGTGGTGCGGGCAGAGAGAATCGAACTCTCATCACTTGCTTGGAAGGCAGGTATATGAGCCATTATACGATGCCCGCTCACCTGGCATATTATAACAGGAGTGTCTTATCTTAAAAAGGCCTATTCTGCCTTTTCAGCATCTTCCTTAGTGACGTGGACTGTGCCATGTGGGTGCTGAGGTGGCGCATAGATTGAATAAACCTTTAATATATCTTGGCCAGTATTCGTTAGGTTATGCCAAGAGCCTGCTGGAACAAATATGGCAAAGCCATCACTTGCCTGCCATGTCTGCAACTGCTCCTTCGAAGCTCCCATTACAACTGTTGCCTGCCCCTGTTCAATACGCAGGAATTGATCATGAGTCTCATGGACCTCAAGACCAATATCGTGTCCTGGCTGAATCGCCATTAATGTTGATTGCAAGTTATAGCCCGTCCAAAGTGTCGTTCTATAATTTTCGTTCTCAAGAGTTGCGGTTTCAATATTTACAACTACCGGTGCTGGGCCATTATCGATTATATTTGTCATCTGTTTATTCTCCTTATGTTTCTATTATAAACCCATTACTTCGTTTGGGCCAATCTATCACTTGTGGGTTATCGCTTTTTTAGTAATATGATAGATTTTTACCGTCCAATAAATTATCCATGCCATCATCAAGCCAATAATCGAAAACAAAATCGTATTTGACAGCCCCCAGCTTGGGTTAATTGCCGATGCATTCATGCCGTAAGTTATATAAGTCAGCAGTACTCCAACAATAACCGCGACGCCCATATCCATCGTCCGAATTAAGTCATAGGCCAAGTCCTTGTGCTTTTGGTCCAATGTCGTCAACCACATAGTCGAAGGTAAATTGGAATATTGTGGCCTGTGATAAACGAAAGTAAAAATCGCAATCATAAGCGTTTGCAAAAACGGCAACAAATACACCATAATTATCGATTTATCTGCCCAATCATCAGCCATACCACTTATACCAAAATGAATTGGGATAACCTCGGGCAACCTTGCCCAATAGACAATCGCGATAATCCAACTAGTAATAGCCAATGAAATTATTGTGGCAAAAGCAATCTTGTATTGTAGCTTCATGATATTCTCCAAATTTTTAATCTATTTTGATTTAATTATACTACCACCAGCCATACAGATTAAAATTTGCTATAATATCCATGGTGGTGCGTTTTTTCGCCCTGGTAGCCCAGTGCCCAGCGAAGCGGATAGACAATTAGCAGATGCTCTATCCACTGAGTAGTTTTTTACCAGAGGAGAAAGTTTTCACAATTCATTTATGGTACGCCCTGGTAGCTCAGTGGATAGAGCAGAGGACTTCTAAGCCTAAGGTCGTTGGTCCAATTCCAACCCAGGGTACCAAAATAAAATAGCCATCCATAGGATTGGCTATTTTATTTTGATTATCTCAGGGAATGGATTGGACTAACGACTTTTTGCAAAGCAAAATAAAATAACTAGCCAATTGCTAGTCATATTATTTTGAAACTACCGGTTTTTCTTAGCTTCAATCTTCTTCTTCAACATGCGCTTGCGGGCTGCGCCATGCCAGTTTTTATGTTTTGCCATAAATATTTATGCTCCAATAATTTTATATCTAAATCATCATAGCATATTTAGGAGCTTTCGTCTTGAGTAATTTGTTAAAACGATGAGTAAGCTAGAGCGTTATCGGTATTTCTGGTAAAATAATATTAATGGCAAAATTTAATAAATCAGAACAACGATTATTTGTCGACAAAATAATACTACCTGTCGCAATCATTGAACCGCTTTTTACGTTACCGCAAGTTTTTATTATATTTAGAAACCAAAACGCCACCGACGTGTCAATCATTACCTGGCTAGGTTTTAATTTTATGACACTTATATGGGTTTGGTACTCGGTTAAACACAAAGAATGGGTAGTCTTTACCTATCAACTACTATTCTTTATCATCAATTGTTTTGTGATTATTGGTGCAATCATTTACGGTGGTCAGTGGCTCTAATTTTTCGCTTATGCTATAATTTTGATATTATGAAAAAACAAATTACAACGGACGGCATTCGCAAGTTCAATTTAGTAATGGGCTTTCTCCATTTTGCACAAGGCGCTTTAATACTAATCCTAAGTAAAGTTTTTACGTTACCAATTAACGGAAGTTATCTAAAGTTTAATGCGACTTCGCAGAGTCTACTGCCAACAACAAAAATACTATTCGATTTACCATTGCCTATACTAATTGCAATATTCTTCTTCCTGTCGGCATCTGCCCACTTTATTATCGCAACTATCTACAACAAAACGTACAACGAGAATCTTAAAAAAGGCATCAATAAAGCCCGCTGGATTGAGTACTCTATATCTGCCAGCATAATGATGGTTGCAATTGCCCTACTCGTCGGCGTCTACGATGCCATGAGCCTAGTGATGATATTCGCCCTAACTTCAGCCATGAACTTAATGGGATTGGTGATGGAAGTCCACAACCAAACCACCCAAAAAACCAACTGGCTTAGCTATTGGATTGGCTGTGCAGCCGGTGCTATTCCTTGGTTAGTTATTGCCTTTTACTTCTGGTTAAGCGCCGACAGCGGTAGCAAAGCTCCAGATTTCGTCTACTGGATATTCGTCTCGATATTTGTATTCTTTAACTGCTTTGCAATTAATATGGTTTTACAATACAAAAAGATTGGCCCTTGGAAGAATTACCTATACGGCGAGCGCGCCTATATCATCTTGAGCTTAGTTGCTAAATCACTTCTAGCTTGGCAAGTATTTGCCGGCACCCTAAGACCATAGTTAATAATATTAATTAGATGATTCAATAATTTGTTTTGCACTAGCTTGGGAACCAAGCGTTTGCTGAACTTGCTCTAAACTAATCTGGATGACACTACCGGGCTCAACAGAACCAGATAGCATTTGTTTTGCTACAGTATTCTCAACCGCCCGCTGGACCATGCGACGCATTGGCCTAGCACCGAGTCTTGGGTCATAGCCTGCCTCTACCAGATATTTTTTGGCGTCCAACGAGACATCAACGCTAACCTTCTGAAGTGATAGCGTCTTGTTCACGCCTGCAATCATAAGGTCAACAACCTGGATTAGCTCGTCTTTGGTCAGTGGTCTAAACATGACAATTTCATCAAATCGATTCAAGAATTCAGGCCTAAATTGGTTACTACTAATTAGCTCGTCAACAAACTTATCTTCGAATTGTTCAATATTATAACCGCGCTCAATATATTCACGAATTCTATCAGCGCCAGCATTACTGGTGGCAATAATAATGGCGTCACGAAAACTAACCTCGCGATTTTTTATATCGCGCAATATCCCTTCGTCAAGTAATTGCAAAAGTGTCGATAGTACATTCGGGTGAGCTTTTTCAATTTCATCAAGTAGCACTACACAAAATGGTTGCTTCATTACTTTGGCGGTTAGGCTATTGGAATTGTCGGCACCATCAGCTAGCAAGCGATTGACGTCATCAATACCAACATATTCATTCATATCCAAACGGACTATCCGGTCTTCGCCACCAAAATATACTTCGGCCAATGATTTTGCAAGTTCAGTCTTGCCGACGCCCGTAGGGCCCAAAAACAAAAAGGTACCTATTGGTCGACTTTGACTACGGACACCCGCCCTAGCTCTTCTTAACGCGTCACTGACTACCTTAACGGCCCTAGACTGGTTTATCATTCGAGCGTGAATCGAATCCTCCATATTGAGCAACTTATTGCGATCGTCTTCGTTGCTAGCAACGCTGACTTTTATATCCAAAGTTTTCTCGATTGCTAGTTGAACCGACTGGGCTGTAACAAGACCATTGTCACTATAATGAGCGGCTGATTCCATTAGTTTAAGGCCCTTGCCTGGCATTGCTAAATCAAAGACATATCTATCACCCAAGCGATAAGATTCAACCAACGCCTGATACATATAAATCACGCTATTTTGACTTTCAATCAAGACCGAGCGGTCCTGCATAATAGCAATCGTCTCATCTTTATTGGCAGGCGCAACAACAATCTGGTTAAGTGCATTTGCAATCTCGGGCTTACGAGCCTTTATTTGCAAAAATCGCTGTTCATCAACGGCCAATATCATTCGTAATCTACCAGATTCTAACATTGGTAAAATTACATTGGATATATCGACAGAGCCAATGCCTTCTTCAAAAAATAAATGCGCATTATCGAGGCATATAATAATATTTTTTGCCCTTGCCGCTTCATTAAATATCTGTGGAATTAGATTTTCTAAACCACCGCGCTCTGG
>CAIMUU010000068.1 GCA_903844835.1 uncultured bacterium
AATGAATTTATTATATGTATTTTTGATTTCAATGGTGCCACTAATCGAACAGAGGGGCGCAATCCCTGTCGGAATTATGAGTTTTCATTATGACCCAGCCTTGGTTTTCTTTGTGAGTTTACTGGGAAGTTTTGTGCCAGCGCCATTTATTTACTTCTTTTTTAATAAAATTCTTGCTTGGATGAAGACGGTTAAATTCTTTAATAAAATTACCAATTTTATTGAAAATAAAGTCCAAAAAGGCTCTGACAAGATTGAGAAGTATAAAGAAATTGGTCTAATCACTTTCGTGGGCATCCCACTACCAACTACGGGGTTGTGGACGGGTAGTGCAATCGCGGCATTTATGGGCCTGAATTTCAAAAAATCAATGATTTGTGTTTTCTTGGGCGGTGTAATTTCCGCAGCTATTATTACGGTGTTGTCCGTCATTGCCCCAGCAATATTGGGCCTATAGTCTAGTTTTTTGTTTTACTATTTAGGGTATAATAATCTTATTATTATAAAGTTATTTAAGGAGTTTTACTGTCATGGATAACCAGCCTCGGGTCTATTCTTCGTTGCCTCAAGAAGAGCACAATGCAATGCACAATACAAATGTCGTAGTAAAAGCCAAAGGCCCATATGTTTGGATGGATGACGACACTGAGCCTTATATTGACTTTGTGATGGGCTATAGCACATCAAATTTTGGTCACCTTAATGATGATATCCTGACGGCTTTTAGCAGTTTAACGTCTGATAACGTGGTATTTTTTATTAGCAAAGAGCGTGAAGAATTGATCCAGAAATTTGGTAAGGCGCTAGGACTTGATGGTAATTGGAATTTTTATTTTCCAGTTGGCGGTTCGATGGCGGTGGAAGCTGCCGCTAGGGCCTGTCTGTTGGCAAAACCAGATGGAGTTTTGTTGAGTTTCGTTGGCGCATTTCACGGCTATGGTGGAGTCAGCCGAGTCTTGACCGATAGGGCATTTTTGAAGTCTGACGTATTTATGGAATCGGCGAAGTCAATCAAAAGCCCGCGACCACTCGATTTAGGCTCAGACGAATTAGCGCTAAAAGCTCTGGAAGATAATTTAAAGAATAATGTTGTGGCTGGATTATTTATTGAACCTGTCCAGGGTGCATCTGGCTTCAATGATTTTGGCGCTACTTTTTTGAAGGGCGTTCGCGAACTTTGTACCAAGTATGATGTCCCAATGGTATGTGATGAGATTCAATCATCAATGTTTAGATGTGGGTCACTGATGGTCTGTTTGAGTCGTTCGGTCGTCCCAGATATCATGCTGGTCGGAAAATCTTTCGGTGGCGGTGTTGTACCAATATCAGCCGTCATTATGAGCAATGAGATTGCAAAAAAATTACCAATTGACCATGCCGCCTTTGATTCAACCTTTTCGGGCTGGACGGTTGGTGTATCGGTTGCCCTAAAGACTTTGTCGCTAATTGAGAAAAATGACTTTGCCAAAGACGTTGAAGTAAAAGGTAAGTTGGTTGACAAAATTTTGGACGAAGAGCTTACTACTAGCGAATTAAGGGCAAGGGTCCGTCGCGTCGGTCTAGCGATTGCTTTTGACGGCAAAGACAGCGATGAGTCAGAGCGCCTAAGACTAGAGATGATGAGTAATCACGTAATTATTCAGACTTCTGGTGTAGATGGGTCAAAATGTAAACTATCCCCAGCGATTACGATACCCGAAGATGTTCTTGAAAGTGGTATCCGCAAATTTGCCGTTGCAGTCAAAAAAGTTGTTGCTAATTAGTATAAAAATTTGATTATGTCGTGCGGCGTTAAGGTATAATAGCCGTATGATTAATATTCGAAAAATTGTAAAAAAAATAATCCCCAAAACTATCTTTAAAAAGGTCGAACCATACGGTCATCTGGTTGAGTCGGTGCTGGTTAATATTTGGTATGGCTTTCCATCTCATAAAATGCACGTTATTGGCGTAACTGGGACGAACGGCAAGACAACTACGACTTTTTTGATTCAAAAAATGCTCCATGAATCTGGCATCAAATCTGCCATGCTCAGTACGGTAGCTTATGGCATGGGCGACAAAATTGAGAATCAGTATGACCACATTACGACGGAGCGTGCTGGCAAACTCCAAGGACGTCTGCGCGAGTTTAAGCGAGCTGGTGTTGAGTGGGTGGTACTTGAGTCGTCAAGTCATTCATTGGCTCAATATAGGACCTGGGGCGTTAGATACGAGATTGCCGTAATGACCAATGTGACCAATGACCACCTTGATTATCATGGGACTTTTGACAATTATCTAGAGGCTAAGCGACGCTTATTTACAATTGCTTCTAGGTTTGGTCATAAATTTGGTGTGGTAAACGCTGATGACCCAAATTCTCAAAAGTTTATTGATACCATGCCAAGGTCTGTTAGCTACGGAATAAAATCAGGTGACTTACGAGCCAGTAAAATTAAATTAGAAGCCGACCATTCAACCTACTTGGCAACTATTGGTCATGATAGTTATGATATTCGTATAAATATCCCAGGTGATTTTAATATTAGTAATAGTTTAGCCGCTGTTGCGGTTGGTCGCGAGCTAAAGCTTAGCAAACAACAGATCGAAAAGGGGATTGCTGCACTTGACGGCGTGGAAGGGCGAATGACTGTTGTAGACGAGGGTCAAAATTTTAAATTTATTGTTGATTTCGCCGGGACGCCAGATGCGTTTGAGAGATTCTTTGCTAGTATAAAGCCAATTGTTAAGGGAAAATTAATTTCAATTTTTGGCTCAGCTGGACGACGCGATGTAGCAAAGCGAGCAGTCCAAGGCGAGATAGCTGGTCGCTACTGTGATGAGGTGATTGTGACCGAAGAGGACGACCGAGATGTTGATAGTGATGAAATTGCTCAGGAGATTGTTCGTGGTGCCAAGATGGCCGGTAAAGTTTTGGGCAAAAATTTATTTGTCGTTCCAAATCGTGAAGATGCTATTGAATTTTCGTTTAGTCGCGCCAAAAACTCTTTAGATACGATAGTACTATTAGGCAAGGGCCACGAAAAAACGATCGAACGAGCCGATGGCGAACATCCCTGGAGTGATATTCAGGTGGCTCAAAAGTTACTTAAGAAACTAAAGTAATTATTGGTTAAACGATTTGCCAAAGTGTTCTTGTTTTTTGTTTATCCAAAAATCTGATTGTCTGGTCAACTTTTTTGAATCAGTTGGGTTTTTGAGTAGTTTTTTTACCACTTCCTCGAGGTAATATCCGCCAAACGGACCTTTTACTAGAACCACATCATCACGCTTTACTAGTTCGTCTCGCAAAAAAATTCCTGCGGAAACTGAATCATTAAAGTAGTATAGGTTCTTGTCTTTAATAAAACCGTAATCTTTAGCAAACGGGCCAAACTTTTCAGCCGACAGTTCGCCTACGAGCACTAGAATGTCTATATCTTTTTCAAAATAGACTGCAACGTCTGCAAAGCCCTGGTCGGCGTATTCGCCAAGTTCGTGCATATTACCAAGTACGGCTATGCGTCTTTTGGCAGGTATCCTTTTTAGGGACTTTAGTGCCTCAATGCCCGCTAGTGGGCTAAAGTTAGTCGTGTCGTCAATTACGGTGGCGTCATTAACGGCCTCAAATAGTTTCATGCGACTTGCGGCCGGTTCGATTCTTTGAGCCGAGGCAGAAATCGATTCTTCTGATATGCCCATTAATTTAGCCAGCAACATTGCTCCAGCTAGTTGCCTGATTAGTGGTTCGGAGATAATCTTAATTTTTATATTATTTATTGTCATCCCATCGATGTTAAATGATGCAATCGCGCCATTTTTTGTCCACTCCTTGATTGAATAGTGGGCGTTAGACTTTTTATCTCCGTAGGTGTAGATTTTTGTTTCAATGTCCTTGGTGTATTTAGCGTCAACATCTATATTATTTACAATTCCAAACTTTTTTGCAGCAAATAATATTCTGGTTTCTTCCTCGCCAACTATATCGATAGTTTTTAGAAACTCCATATGTTCAGGGCATACGGCCGTTAATACGGCGATATCAGGGACGAGAAATTTAATGAACGTGTCCATGTCGCCAATATGGTCAATGCCATATTCGATGACGATTATTTCGGGATTTTTTTTGAAAAACTGCGATATTGACTTGAAAAATGGCGCAATCCACGCCGGCACACTGTTTAGTTTGGTCGGAATTTTTTGGCGGAATATCGATAAATATAGACCGATGCCACTGTTGTAGCTGTCGTCCATATACGAGATGTATTTTTCGGTCTCTAACAATTTAGCGATAAAAAGTTTAGTTGAGGTCTTGCCAACACTGCCAGCAACAGCAACAACAATTGGCTTCTTAATCTTGATATAGAGTTTTGCTAGCGATCTGAAGATAGCTTCGGCTATTGAAACGCTTGTAGATTGATTTGAGCTCATTGTTTATCCTTTGGCTTGTTGGTTTGTTTGAATATTTTCAATAATATCCTGAGCATTTGTAACAATAGGGGCGATGCGGTACTGATACCTGTCGAAGGCAACTTGGACAATTTGATCAATTAAATCGCCATAGCTAATTCCAGAAGCAATGAACATTTTTGGGAACATACTGATTTTTGTAAAACCAGGCATCGTGTTGATTTCATTTACAAAAACTTTTTGGTTATGGTCGACAAAGAAGTCAACTCTTCCAAAACCTTCACACTCTAGGGCTTCGCAAGTTGCGATAGCGGTTTTGCTGATTGTTTGGAATAATTCGTCGCTGACGTCGGCTGGAACGATTAGGTTGGCATTGTCGATATTAATATATTTATTACCATATGAGTAGAAATCTTTTTCGGCTTTTTGTGATATTTCGCCAACAACTGATGATGTTTTTTGGTTACCGATGTTGCCCATGACGCTTATTTCAAGTTCTCGTCCGACGACGGCTGCTTGAGCGATGACTTTGACGTCGTAATTAAAGGCTAGATTTATTGCATTGTCATATTCATTTTGGTTGGTGACTCTTGAAACTCCGACTGACGAGCCGGCATTAGAAGGCTTCAAGAAAATAACATCTGATTCAAGGTTTTTTTGTAGGTCAACGAAACTTGGAACTGGGAAATTTTTTCGAAGTGTTACAAATTTTGCGATGTTAATTCCGGCATCGCGCATCAGTCGGTAGGCGACGTCTTTATCCATTCCGACAGCAGAGCCTAGGACGTCGGCGGTAGTGAAGGGGACATCCATAATGCGCAACATGCCCTGAATCGTGCCATCTTCGGCATAGTCACCAAGAATAGCTGGGAACACGACGTCACAATCAAAAACAACTGCTCCGTTATTGTCGATGTCATAAAATGCATTTGAGCATTGTCTGACGGCTAGTCGTCCAGAAATTGGGCTATCAGATAGGGCGATTTTGTCGAAATTATCACTATTTTTAACAAAATTATCTGCAGAATATTGCTTCCAGACACCCTGCTTGTCGATTCCGATAACAAAAACTTCATATTTATTTTTATCTATGGCATTAACAATGTTAAATGCCGAAGCTAATGAGACTTCGTGTTCAGTTGATCTTGCGCCAGCTAAAATAGCTATCTTGATGTGGTCTTTAGGTAAGATATTCATATACTCAATAATAACATCAAAGTATGTTTGGCAATTTATTAATCTAGAGTTAATGTGATGCAGCGGATAAAGCCACCGCCCTTACATAATTCTGTAATGTCAGCCGTCAACACCTCTAGGCCGTGTTTTTTGAGTTCTTTTGACAATTTTGGAGCATGGGAGCTCATTATGACGGTTTTGCCGGACGAGACCAGGTTAGTCGCAAAACCAAGCTTGGCTTCATCGAGAGAAACTTCAATTTTATCGACTAAATCAAGATTTTTTAGCAACTTACGACTTTTTGGTGTAAATGCTTCTGGGCAGTAGGCAATTAGACCTTTTTTGCCGTCGATTGGGCCCTTAATGATGGCAATTGCCAAATCGATGTCATAAAAAAAGCTGTCAGGCCAACCTGAGGCGGCGTTGGTCATGGGTTTGCCGTTTGGGTTAAGTTCGGGCAAGGCCTTTAGTTGAATTCGTTTGTAGCCTAATTTCTTCGCTACGTAAGCCTGAGCGGCTATGTCGCTACGATAGCCACTGCCACAAAATAACAAATCGCCACAAGCTAGGGCATCGCCCTGGCCACTAAACTTCAGACCTTTTGGCAGATGATATACTTTTTTGCCTAGATAAGTTAAGACTTTCTCGGCATAGGCCTCTTCATCGTGTCGAGCATTTGGTAGGCGCGACAGAACTGCTTTATTGCCTCGAACTAATGCCCAGTTGGCGGTGTAGACACCGTCTTGGCAGATAGTAGGTGATGGCACTTTGGTAATTTGAATGCCTGCTCGCGATAATAGGCCGTAAATAATCTCATGCTCTTCGATAGCTTTTTTATAGTCGACTTCAATCGGATGATAATACGGGTTAATCGGCTGCTCGGTGCTAAAGTGTTTGGCATCGGACATCAGAACTGTCTTGTTTATCAACGGCATAATGTCATCCATTATCAATGCTTGGCCCTAATAATACAAATCATGATGCAAGATGTAATATATTCGACGAGTTATTCTTTCGCCATATTTTTGCCAGAATTTATATGCCGTTGGTTTTACGGCTAAATCATAACAGCCGACATAGTCAGTAACTTGAGGGTTAAACCCAACTTTAAATGTCCCAAAGCCATAAAACGGATGTTTTGGGTTTTTTATTTGGCTTGAAGGTGGCGCTCCATATAAGTCATATTCTTTGATGTTGATAGATTTAAGGTATTCTATGGCAGCCATCTCTAGTAGGGAACTGGCCCCACGAACACTGTGATCACGAGTGCTAGCGGCATCTTTTCGGGCAGCTTTTGAGCCGATAACAGTAATAAAATCCATCGAAAGAACCTCGTTGCCGATTTTTGCAAACATAAATAAGCCAGTGCCAGCCCGGTAATGTGTTTGCCAGTAATTGTAATAATATTCAGGTTTTCGGACATGGGAACGACCATTTATGGTCTGTTTCATCATTTCGTAAAAAAATGAACAATTTTTATCAGAGATTGGTACAATTTCGGTTGTGACGTTTGCCTTTTGGGCCGCCCTAATATTCCCCCGAACTTTTGAAGAAAAGCTAGCTGTAATTTCTTCAATTGATTTTGAGATATCGACTATGACAGTATTCGCCGCCTGAGCGTTTTTTGATTTTTTTAATTTTAGCTTTTTTAGGTCTTTGACAATAATTGGCGTTTCAAGTAATTCTGGTTCGAATTTTATTGCAAAAACATTATTTTGGCGGGCAAAATCACGAAATTCTGGGATAAGTTTTTTTAGGTTTTCAACAGATGTGATACCAGGCCCCTTTGGGGTATACCAAAAATTTCCCAATATAGGGATTTTTCTTTCTAAGATTAAGATATAAATTTCATCTATAACAGCGTAGATGGCGTTCCAATTGTTGGTGGATTTTATTGAGCCAAATTCTTTAGTCTGGAAAATATTGCCACTATCGGGGTTGGCAATAATATGGTTATCCCATTGGTCAACTTCAAGTTGTGTAGCAAATCTAGCTGTCATTAGTGACTATTGTAGACGTAAGTTTAATAAAAGAGAAGTGTAGATGGGTTCAAACTAAGTTTATTAAATGCTGGTTTGAGCTGGTGTTGAAAGGAAATCAATTTCTTTGATGATATCTAGTAGGGCTTGGGCGCGCTTTGACTCGTCAGGGATGGCTCGAGCTGTTTCGTGAGCAGGGGCAATTAGAGTGGTGTCGTCAGTACTGCGGAGTAATAGCAGATAAATGTCGAACTTTTCCTCAGGCGATAAATCAAGCTTGTCAACAAGTGGGCGAAGTTCTTTTAAGGCATCTTTTTTAATTGATTCAAGATTACCGTTATCTAAGGCCGTTTTGGGAGACTCATCTGTCGGAGCGTTATAGCCGAAAACTGGGGGTAGTGGAGCGTCCTTTTTAATTGGGTCAGCAATCGGAACTGGCGTAGGAGTAGGTAATGGAATAATCGCTGGGGTTTCTTCATAGCTAAAATTTGTGTCATTATCACGTGACACGCCAGCTAATACTTTGGCTAATTCTTGATCGTCGCTGATTGGTTTTGTTTCTTGTGGTTGAATATCCATTTTCCACCCCTGATAATTATGCTTATACTTATTCACTTAATACTGTATCATAGTTATATGGGCTTGAGCAAGAATTATTAAAGGAGCAGTTAAATGTTAGATGATTTGAATTTATTAAAACGTCACGATTCTTGGGAAGACCTAGAACTTGCTGGTTTGCAGTTTGAGCAAACAAAGTTTGTGGCAAATATTGTTAATGGTGAGCACGATGGTAGGGCCATTACAAATGTAGTTGTGGCTGGCATGGGTGGCTCGGCACTGGCTGCGTTATTTGTAAAATATTGGTTCAAGTCAGATTTGAAGCTGCCTTTTGAGATTATCAAGACCTATGATTTGCCGGCTAGTGTTGGTAATAATACGCTAGTAATTGCCAGTAGTTATTCGGGCAACACCGAAGAGACAATTAGCTGTCTGGCTCAGGCACAGTCGAGGGGTGCTCAAATCGCAATTATTGCTTCGGGTGGCCAGTTAATTAGCCTAGCAACTTCAAACGAAATTGCCCATGTTGTTTTGCCGGTTGGTTTTCAGCCGCGTATGGCCATGATTTACACGCTCTGCTCGATAGTGACATTATTAGCTCATTTTGGAGTTGTTTCCGCCGACAAGCTAAGTGAAATTTCTAGTACGGCTGACTGGCTTAAGTTAGAAAGTGCAAATTGGGCGGGGGAAGTGTCAATTAGTAAAAATTACGCCAAGCAATTGGCTTTGCATGCGGTCGGTAAGACAGCTGTTTTTTTCAGTGGCACCTTATCGTACCCAGTGGCTTATAAATGGAAGACTTGTTTTAATGAAACTGCCAAAAATTTAGCTTTTTTGTGTGAACTACCAGAGTTTAATCATAATGAGATTCTGGGCTGGACGTCCCACCCTGTTGAAAAGCCGTTTGCTGTTTTTGACATGGTTAGTAATTTAGAACATCCGCAAATATTAAAGCGTTTTGAAATTTCTGATCGCCTACTCAGTGGCCAGCGCCCTAAATCGATGATTGTTAATTTGGCTGGCAAATCGGCTATCGAGCAGTTGTTGTGGGGTAGTATTTTGGCTGATTTTGTTAGCATATATGTGGCGGTATTAAATGGTGTTAGCCCAATGTCTGTTCAGCTAATTGAAAAATTAAAGTTAGAACTTGGATAGTCTGCTGGTATAATCACTGGCAGGGAGAGATCGCATAGTGGTCGAGTGCGCTACCTTGGAAAGGTAGTATGTTCGCAAGGGCATCGAGGGTTCAAATCCCTCTCTCTCCGCCAAATTAAAATTACCATAAGTGCTAAAACTATTAATGGAGGCATATATGAAAAAATGTGAAACGAAATATAGCGAAGAGCAAATAGAGAAAAATATCGAAAAAAGTTTTGAAAATTGTTGTTCGGGAGGACACAGGCGCAAGCATCACGGTCACTCTGGTGGTGGTGATGTTGTCTACTGTTTGGGTGTTATTGGCGCAGCCATATTCTTTATTGGCCAAGCTACGACATTTTGGATGGGTGTGCTCGGTTTTTTGAAAGCGATTGTTTGGCCAATATTTATGGTTTATGAAGTTTTAAAATTTCTTATTAAATAAAAAAATATATCTTACAACATACTTGCTTATGCTATACTAATAGTGCTAATTTAAAAAATAAAAAGGTGGCTCACTCTAATATTCTTCATAGAAAATCAATCTATGTTGATTAGTAATATGTGACCTCAGAGATGGTATGCAGGACGAAAGGTTTACGAGAAGGCGCGAGTATAACCGGCAACTAATATCGTTGTTTGATTATTTTGCTACTCAATCTGACCAAAAGTCTGTTGCGAAAGCGCAAGTTTTATCGAAAAAATGGCCCAAAAGTCATATTTTTGAGGTTGCAGGAATTGTACTAATTATTCCAATTGCTACTTTATTTTTTATGCGAACAAGCATGGCGATTAGCCCTGTTTATAGTAGGGCCGATCAATCTATAGGGCAGCCCTTTACGATTTATTTAAATGGGATGGTCAGTGATATTTCATTAAGCGATATTAAAATATCACCAGCGATTAGCGGTAGTTGGGAGTTTAAAAGTGGCATGCTGATTGGCAGCGATAAACTTATCTTTACCCCAACTGATGATTTTAAGGTGGACACATCCTACACAGTTTCGCTTCCGAGTGTTAAAAGAGTATTAATTGGGAGCTCTGAAATTAATGATGTTAGTTTTAACACCGAAAAGGCACCTGATCTTGCCAGCGTTGGCATTAACGCCGTCGAAGATAATAGCGTAATTGCGGCAGATTATGAATTTGACGTAAGTTTTGCGGCTCCGATAAGGGGCCTGAGAAAGCTGGAGCTTAGGACCAATCCCGATTTATCTATGGGGATGAACTCAACGGACGACCAGTCTTTTAATTGGAAGTCGGGCGATGTCTTGCCCCAGGGCCAGACACTCGCAATCGAACTATACGATAGTAAAAATGATGTTGTGTTAGCGACAAAGAGTCTGAAGGTTGCTGACGAACCAGCTATAGTAACGCCCGTAATAAGTGACCATTTTGTAGATGGTGATGTTGCAACAATCATATTTAATCGGCCGATTGATCCAAGTTCTAGCAATATTGTCTTTAGTATTGATGGCCAAGGTTATTGGCAGGATGATACTACCTATGTGTTTAATCCAAACTCGGTCTACCCGGGCGAAACCTATAGCTATACGATTAAAGCTGGGCTACGAAGCAAAGAGGGCGGGGTCCTATTAGCAGACCAAACTTTGACTTTTTCAACTACTGGGTCAGTGAAAATTATTAACTCTTTGCCGTATGGGAATGGTTTGTCACAAGCTAGCCAACAGATTCGTTTTACATTTGATCAGCCGGTTGATCACGACTCGGTTGCTAATCGCTTTTCAATTTCATCAGGCAGAATTACTGGTACGTCTTGGCAGGGCGATACTTTTATCGCTAATGTCGTTGACCTTGGTTTCCAAAAGACTGTGGTGGCTAGATTATCTTCGGGCATAAAAAATGCCGGTTTTGGGTCACCTAGCGTCCAGCAGTTTAGTAATACTTTTACTACCGAAGCAGTCAGTGTGCGGCTTAATATTCCATTTTATTATCAGCAATATAACGCCACGTGTGCTGCTGCGTCGTTAAGAATGGTCCTGGCGTATAAGGGCATATACACTGATGACTTATCGATAGTTAACAAAATGGGCTATGCGCCAACGACAATTAACAAAACTACGGACCCAGCTACCTGGGATGACCCGCAAGAGATGTTTGTCGGTTCGGTCAGTGGTTCAATTACTGCCGGCACTAGTGCTGGCCCAGACGCTCCGCCAGTTGCCAAGGCTGCTCAGAGTTTTGGCGTAAGTGCTACGGCAGTAACGGGTGTTGGAATTAATTGGATTGCTCAGCAACTTTATAATGGGTATCCAGTAATTTATTTTGGAGCTACTTCTAACACTTCAAATATTAGTTGGAAAACGCCATCCGGTAGGATAGAATTAATGAACCTAACTAGTCATTCGGGCGTTGTCACTGGCGTGTCGGGTGAGCCTGGTGATCCACTTGGTTTTTGGATAAGCGACCCGACAGGTGGCACAAGTTATTGGTCTGCTAGTAGATTTGCTGCAAATATAAATAGAGACGCCTACCACCAAGCGGTTGTGGTGTATTAATTTATATATTGTTATCTTTTTTCTGGGATGGATAGTAAACTAGTAGAATGCAAAACGACGTATATCAAAAATCACTTGAACTACATAAAAGGCACCACGGTAAGATTGAAACAATTAGCAAAATAAAATTGGTCTCTAGGGATGTTCTGTCATTGGCTTATACTCCTGGAGTAGCCGAGGTTTGCCGTGAAATTGCGCGTGACCCAAAGTTGGCGCGCGAATACACACTCAAGCATAATACGATTGCGATAGTATCAGACGGGACTGCGATTTTGGGGCTCGGTGACTTGGGGCCACTAGCGGCTATTCCGGTGATGGAAGGCAAGGCGGCAATTTTTAAAGAATTTGCTGGTGTTGATGCTTTCCCGATTTGTCTCGATACTAAGGACACCGAAGAGATTATTAAGGCCGTCAAGCAAATTGCACCAGTTTTTGGTGGTATAAACTTGGAGGATATTTCGGCACCACGTTGCTTTGAGATTGAAGAGCGCCTGCGCCGAGAGTTGTCAATTCCTGTAATGCACGATGACCAATGGGGAGCAGCGACGGTTACATTGGCTGGAATCATAAATTCTTTAAAATTAACCAACCAGAATAAACAAGATGTAAAAGTTGTGATAAGTGGGGTAGGGGCAGCTGGCGTGGCAACGGCACGACTACTGCTGATCTATGGGATTACGAATATTGTTTATTGTGACAGTCAAGGGATTATTCATCTCGCCAGGACCGACCTAACGCCACAAAAACTTGAATTATTGGCCGGCAGTTCGGTCAAGCCGACGGCTGGCATATTGGCCGACGCAATTAAGGGGGCTCATATTTTTATCGGTCTTTCAAAGCCGGGGTTATTGACGCCAGATATGGTCAAGACTATGGCATCAAAGCCTATCATTTTTGCGATGGCTAATCCAACACCAGAAATTATGCCCGATGAGGCAAAGGCGGCCGGGGCTTTTATTGTAGCAACTGGACGGAGCGATTTTCCTAACCAAGCTAATAATTCTTTGGTTTTTCCGGGGGCGTTTAAGGGTATGCTTGACGCAAACATTGCTCAGTTCAAGATTGAAATGTTCAGTGCTATCGCTCAGGCGATCGCTGATGCGGTGGTCGATTTAGCGCCTGACAAAATCCTACCTGGGATGTTTGAATCTAGGATCGTGACCATTGTAGCCGATGCAATTAAGAGATATAAATAGCGTATAATATACAACACAAACACTAGATATGGTGTTTTATGACTCCCGGTGTTACAATAGGTGCTCATAGGGAGGTATTGGTGCTTTGGGGCAAAAACAAAAATA
>CAIMUU010000069.1 GCA_903844835.1 uncultured bacterium
AGCTGTAATTAATAAATATGGTAAATTTAGCGGAAAAAAGATTGACGAAAAATTCAGTCAACTTGCTCGTAAAATTGCCCTAAAACGACCTAGATAATGTTTAGTTTAGGCCTATTTTACAACTTCGCTAGCATTAATTTTATATTGGATAGCAACATAAGCCGGCTTGCCGTTAATTGAATCGTTAACCGATACTTCTTGAATATATTCCCAGTTTGAATATGGCGCCTTAAATTCAGCTCCACGCGGAAGACCAACGTACCAAACTATTGGGTTTTCAATTGTGAACTTATCAATGTCCATTATTTTATGTTCGGCATTATATTTAAGCATGTCGAGTGAGCCATATTGGTATGTCGTCTGAGCGTCAACAAAAAAAACTGGATGTTTATTGGTTGCATAAAAACTCGCCTCATAAAAAAGCCATGGCGAATCAGCGATAATCGGTTGATAGTCACACGATTTTTCGATAATGGCATCCACTATCTGACGAGTGTTATTCGAGGCATTTGACGTTTTACTATAATTGCCGAAATGCCATACATTTGTAACGCCTACTAGCATTAGTCCAGCCATCATCACTACTGCAATAATCCGCAATTTTGGTCGAATCAGCTTGATACCGAGCGCCAAAGTTGTGCCAATAAAAATCGCAATGCCCAGCGTTGATGGGACTAAATACCTTTCGACAAAGGACGAACGAAGCGGTGGCATCGATGCCAAAAACAATAACACGACTGGCACAAAGGCGATTGCAATAATCAAGCGATAAGCCTGGCGCACTGCCTCGGTTTGTGACATATATACACGAAACGCTAGCCACGACATCAATATGACGGCAAATGTGAACCCAAGTACCAACCAACTAGTTACATTGCCAACATCTTGATAAAAAATCACATTCGTCAAAAAATTAATTATAGTGTCTGGCGTGATAGCTGGTATCCAGAACCCACTAATTTGGATAGAAAGCATCTGAAATAATAAAAATGGCAACCAAATAACAAACATTCCTACCGCCACAATATGCGCCAAAACCCACTCTTTAGAAAAGAATGCCTTCAAGAACTTACCTTTTGTCGTTAGCCTACGAATAATATCAGCCCGCCACAACCAATGGGCTATCCAAATCAGTGCTGCGAAATAGTGTGTCCACATCCCTAGCCCAACTAGTATTCCGTAAATCACCCAAGGTAGTCGCCTCTTTGTGTTTACTGCAAATGTCAAAACATAGGTTGCCGCAAAGGCTATGGCAGTAAGTAATGTGTACATACGCATTTCTTGGCTATATCTTACCAACATCGGTGATAGGACCATAAATATCAAACTAACTCTCGCAACATTTTTATTAAATAAACGATGAGACAATAGATAGCCAATTACAATTGAAATTCCGCCAAAAAACAGGCTCATCGAACGAAGAGCTAGTTCGGTATTGCCAAAAAACATGCTCCAAAGCTTGAGCAACCAATAATATAATGCCGGGTGAACGTCGGCTGCCGTGTATCTGGTAATTTCAGCAAAATTGAAATTAATCATATAAGCACCAAATGCCTCGTCGAACCAAATAGATGATTTTGTGATTGTCCAAAATGTGATAACTGAAAAAACAGTCAAGCCAACCACAATCAATAACCAGTCGAATTTGCTTAGTCCCAATAGGCGCTTAATTGATTTAAGCTTTTCGATTATTTTATTCATTTATCTATTCTAGCCTGACTTTGGCCAACCAACAAGCAATATGCAAACATAAAGCACTAGAAATCATCTCTTAATTGCGCTATAATTCATCATGCAAACACACCATCGGGGTGTGGCGCAGTTGATAGCGCGCTCGGTTTGGGACCGAGAGGCCGAAGGTTTAAGTCCTTTCACCCCGACCAAATTAAAATAACTGTCCTTGTGACAGTTATTTTAATTTGGTAGGTGGTAACGGACCTAAATCTTTGCCCAAGGTCAGTCTTTTTTATTTAAATAATTTTCTTACTTGCTCTAAATCAATCTTGGTAGCGTCCTTGTCGGCCACCAAATCCCAAAGATGCTCTTTTTCAGGAACTATATGGAAATGAAAATGATTTGGTTTGGACACATTATATAGCGGATCGAGTTGCACGCCTCGATATCTCCAAAAAAATAAATATCTGTTAATTAATTCCCCATTTAGATGGGTTAATTTTGCAGACTCTAGTATCTGCATCGTGCTATTTACCATCTCAAAAAATTCCGTTAACTCAGCAGGGCTAATCTCTGAAAAAACTTTAATGTGCCTTTTAGGAACAAGTAGAAAATGATACCGCCAATATGGCGCTAGGCATAACTCTAAATTCCAGAGTACGCCAGTCTTTATGACCGTGTTATTTTTTGTATCACAAAAAGGGCAATAACCTTCTGGCAATTCTTTCAGCCAATCATAATACTCTGTGCGCGATAGCAATTTTTTGTGATGGTTAATTTGTTGCATAACTATAGACAAATCTTACCATAACGACAAATATATTACTTAAGTTGGTGCGATTTATCATGGACTAAATAGATTTACCGAGCCGAAATATTGCCCAAGTCGCCACAATGCCCAGGGTTACGCCCGAAATAGCATCGACGATAAAATGTTGTTTGGTAAATAATGTCGAAACAACCACCAATGCCGCCATGGCTATTGCGACCCAAGCCAGCTTGCTTTTTGTGCAAACAAAATAAGTCGCAATCATTGCCGACAACCCCGAATGCAAACTTGGGAAACAGTTATATTGATGGTCATTGTTATAAACAATTTGTAGAATATTCGAGAACAAATCACTTGAATTAATTGGCGTGCGAGGGATATAAGTTTGTAAGAAAATATAAAATCCATAAGCCACCAAATTAATAATAATTACTGCCAGAGCTAATTTTCGGAAAGATTTGTGCTTCAAAAATGAAAAGCCCATCGTCCCCCAAAGCCAGGGCAAAAAAGCTAGATATGGAACAATAAAAATCGGTAACCTTGGAATTTGGTCATCAATCGCGATTTTGAAAATATGGAGCGGCTCCTGTGGGGCATTTAGGATAAAATAAAGACATGATACCGCAATCGCTGTAATGAATAAGCTAGCATCAATCACCCAATCTTTTCGACTGCGTGACATAAAGAATTTGCCAACCCTACTATCCATAGCTATTTGTAATTATAGCAGAAAACAATGACGCTAATACTTACGCACAATACCCATCTGAGTTATAGTATATTTGTAACAAATCTGGGGTATTAGCTTCGTATCATTCGATACGACCATGTCGAATGACATGGCAGTTGGTAATTTCGTTCTAACTAATACACTTTATACTTTAACAATCTGGGGTATTAGCTCAGCTGGTAGAGCGATTGGTTCGCAATCAATAGGTCGGCGGTTCGAATCCGCCATACTCCACCATTTATTTAACTTCGATAAATTTCAGCGGCCTTTTCGGGCGGCATAAAGTTCACAATTACACCTGTTCCTAGTTCGAGCCCAGCCCAAACATTTGGCCTTGGGGCTAATTTGATGTGCATATGATAATCGGCTCCACAAACTGCATTTTCAACAAAATAGTTATAAGATATCCCCAGCTCATCTAATTTGCCCAAAACAACCTTCATTGCCATCGCAATAGATTTTTTTTCAGCATGTGATAAATCCACAATCGTTCGGAGATGGCGCTTTGGTAAAAACCAAGCCCCATATGGAGACTCGCTGGCATAAGGCGCCAGCACAAATAAATTTTCATCTTCCCAAATAACTCTTGGGCCATTTGATTCTTTCGATATAATGTCACAGAATGGGCAAGAGCTATTTTCAATAATATATTTATCGTAGGCAACTGCCTCTGCCTCAACTTTTGGAGGCAATAGCGGTAGCGCAATCACTTGTGAATGGGTATGGGGGATTGAA
>CAIMUU010000070.1 GCA_903844835.1 uncultured bacterium
AGCCGAGCAACAGGCCAATCTTGAAAAAATCCATCGTACTAGCCTTGATAAAGACCGCGCAGAAAATTGATAATTTAACCACTTGCAGTAGTTTGCTATTATTAGCGCCACTCATTAATAGTTGGTGCCATAATCAAGAAGCTAACGGAGTATAATTAATGGAATGCATAAATTATTTAATGTTTCAACAAAAGCGGCAATCTATAGCGTCAATAAAGACAAAGTTATCGTAATTTATATGAACGAAATAAATGATCATGGCTTGCCCGGTGGCCATATTGAAGAAAACGAAACGCCCGATGAGGCTATGTCGCGAGAGCTTCTTGAAGAATGTGGAATCGTTCCTGATAACTTACGTCATACTGATTTCTTTATTCATAGTGGTGGCAAACTAGTACTTGCTTATACTGGCTCGTCAAGCGCACTTGAATTTAAGTCACAGCAGAATGAGCTTGAAGGTAAGCCTGTGTGGCTATCGAAAGACGAATTTGTGGCTACGCGTGTCGAAAAAAGTTATAGAGATTTTGTACTTGTCAATTGGCCAAAATAAGCCACTGCTTAAGAGGACGAATTTTCTAGAGCGTGTCGGCTTGACTTGCCATAAATACTGTATCGATATCGCCCAAGCAGTCAAATGAGAATGAAATTAATTGGTTGTTAGATGCTAGACCGACGATTGATGTGCTTGAAAAGTATTGAGCATAGCCACTCTGCTTGTAAGAATTGATTGTAGAGGTTGGTAATGAAAAGTTGTAATCCCATGAGTTGATGTCATCTGAGATAAATGTTGTGACACTAGAAACGGCATGTGAGGCTGTCTGCATCCCGTATGCTTCGGTAGCTGCCAAGATAACATTTACGTTTGATGCCATATAACCCTCAAGCGCAACTGTGTTGCCTGAGGTAATTGAGGCTTTGATGCTTTCAATGGCCGATGCGGTTGGGGCGATTTCGGAGCAAAGAGTTGGGCCATTGGTAACTTCACCGGTATAGTCAGCAAGTTGCGCTTGAAGCTCAAGAATAGTTTGTTGCTTTACTAATAATTCATCGGCCTGGGTCTTTTCAAATACACTTGCCTTATTGTCTCGCCAAAAATAAGCGCCAACAGTCGAGCCGATTATTAATACTAGGATAATTATTCCAGATATTAAGTGTACGCCAACTAGGGAGTGTTTCTTTGGCACTTCCCTTATGGGTTCAGATTTTTCAATTTCTTCAATTTGTTTTATGTCTTTGTCCATATTGAGATTTCTCCTATTGATAACAAAATTATAGCATAAGTGATTTATGATCGTTACTCAATCTAAATCGTGCGTTTATGCATTCACCTTGTCATATAGGCAACAATCGCAAATCTGCCATCGGTTGCTTGATTGCCCTTTAAGAATTGGCTGTGCGAAAAATATTCATCGCTTTTGGCTGAGTCAATTAGTGAAACCTCGATGTTTTTAGGTAATACGCCGGCGTTTGTAAGTTGCTCGAATGCAACTTGGTGTAGACTACGATTACTAAAAGTAAATAACGGGTATGACTCCTTGCCGGCTGATGGGCTGAGCCAAATTTTTAGATTTTTTGGGTCGACACTAAATTTTTCTATTAAATAATTAATCGAAGTCGTCCCGCCGAATTGCTCAAGACTATGTCTTCCCAGGTGCGAGACCATCAAAAGATGTTTGTCTTCGTCGTATATCACTGTCCCAATACAGTCGGCTAATGGTAAAAATAGGGCGTGTTTAAAATCTGTCGTCACAATAGCGTCACATTCAGTTGTTGACTCGCGAACTATGCCATCGCCCTTTAGGCTATCGTTGGCGATAAGATATCTTTTATAATTATTGCCTTCAAATTTTACTCTAACAAGCGTTGTGTCGCTTGGGTCAATGCCATTATTCTGCAAAAATCTTGCTCGCGTTTGGTTGGCTCTTGTAATATCGTCAGTGCTGGCAAGTTTCATTGAGCCGTCTAGGGTTTTTGAGACGTATATTTTTATAGGCATATTGTTATGATACGCGACAACTAACTGCGCGACAAATGATGGCCACTGAGATGTCGGAAAACTCAAGATTTAATTATTGATAATGTAGCAAGATTTGCCAGCGCCTACTGCTGGGTCACCGAATATGGTGTTATTGCACCAAACAGGGCTTGTCATATTGGCTATTGCTGTAAATTTTCCCCAAAGGCCATATCCATATGCAATCGTTGCAGTACCCGAAAATGTACACATATTATTCTCGGTCGCGCAACTTGTGGTGGCCATTCCCATATATGTAATACTTGCCGCAGTGGCATCGGTGTTTTGTACTCCGAGGCTGACACATGGGCTGTAGGTATTTATCGCATTATCTTGTACTACCTTAGTGTTATTCATAGTGTAAAATTTATCGCCAGATTTTGATTCAGCGGCTAAAACAAAGCCAGTGTCTGATGAACAATACGTCACAATATTATACAAATTAAGTGAAACTGACAGTTTCGCATCGCCAGTGGATAATACTTCTACGGTCGTGGGCGGTCTGCCGCTACTGGTTGCGCTTAGTAGGATTTTTGTACTATTACTTGATAATTCTGACTGAATTGCTGCTTGCCTCGCCCTATTTTGGACATTAGAGTATGACACCAAAACAGCCGCTGCTAGAACGCCAATAACAGATATCACGACCAATAGTTCAATTATTGTGAATCCAAATTTTGACTGCTTTGCCCACATAATACAGCTAGAATAGCACAAGCTATATAAAGATAATAATTAACGCTTTAGCTCTTCTATTTCGTATTTCAAATCCTCAAGTTTGTTTTGAAACAATTTATTTGTTTCGGCAATTGCCTTGTTATGGATTTCGGGTCCTAAATTTTCAACGACAATGTCTGCCCACCAATAACTGCCTCTAGTAATTCGTTTTCACTCATGTCTTTTATGTTAAATAAAATACGACTTTCTCCGTCAGTGACTTTTATGAAATCGCCATTAAAATCAAGATAGGAAAAATTTTGTTTATTCTGTCTGGGCTTAGGGCTAATAGCAATATCTGTAGTATTTTCAATTAGACTAACTGCCTGACAAAAATCATTATCCGATAT
>CAIMUU010000071.1 GCA_903844835.1 uncultured bacterium
GAGCAATATAAAAAGCCTGCACGGCAACGTCCACACTCTTTTCAAAAGCCAGTCTTCCAAAATGAACAATCCGATTCGTAATTTTGTAGTTAGTCTTTTTCTTGAAAACACTATTATCAATTCCATTACTAACCACCTGAATCCGTCTTTTAACACCCTGCAACTTGAGATATTTTTTCATTGAATAAGATGGTGTTATAACCAAGTCGGATTGATTATACAAAAATTTTGCAATTCGTTTTGCTAAAATATTCTTTAACTTTTTTATATCTGGCTCTTTGCTGGATGTAAATACTTCCTTAAAGATGCTATTAACCTGAGAGTTTAGGGCAAATAAATCAGCCTTTTTTTCAATGTTTTGACTAATCATCTCAATTTTCTTGGCAGACCTAGCGTTGCTTATGTATTTCAGGACTTTATCAAAACCAAGCAGGGCCTTTGGGCTAAGGTAGGCCAAGAAATCTGGGATATAGACATGATAGGTTTGAATATTCTTAATTTTTAATATTTTAGTAGCCCACATACCCATTAGCCCAATTCCAAGTGGAGTTTGGACATGTACAATGTCAGGATTAAAAGCCCTTAGGTCCCGGACAACCGTCCAAATAAACGGCAACGACAGATGGACATCTCGGTTACTAGGCGCTGGGATAGCAGAGTAGCGCTTAACCAAAATAATCTTAATCTTTTTACCAATAAATAATTGATTTTTCTTTGTGCAAAAGATCAGAATCTGATGGCCATCAGCAGATAACAATTTTGAAAAATTGCTTACACTCATCGAAACGCCATCTCGTCCCGGTAAATAACTATCGGTAAATATTGCAATGCGCATAATATGTGATGCTCCAGTTGTTTGCTATTATTATAATAATACATTATTTAAAGGAAACTTGCGCACTATGAAAAAGCTGATAAGTGTTGTTATCGCCGCCTACAATGAAGAGCCCCGTATTGCAAAAGTCTTAAAAATTGTCGAACACCACCCGCTTGTTAATGAGGTAATAGTAATCAATGATGGCTCAACCGACAAGACGTCTAGCGTTGTCAAAAAATATGCCGTCAGATTAATTGAAAACCCAAAAAATATGGGCAAGACCTTGTCGGTCAAACGGGGGATTGAAGCAGCGAAAAACGACATCATAATGCTACTCGATGCCGACTTAATTGGCCTCGACTCTGACTCAATCACCAAACTCGCTATTCCAGTATTAGAAAACAAGGTGGATTGGGTAATTAGCATCAGGAAAAATTCGGCCGGCTTTATGAAACTAGCTAAAATGGACTGGATTAGTGGCGAACGAGTCGTCCCCAAATCCCTACTGCTAGACAAGCAAATTTGGTCTCGACCAGACGTTAGTTACGGTCTCGAAACCCTAATGAATAAATCACTCCTCGAAAAAAACACCACATTTCGTTCAGTCTATCTACCATCACTCACAATTACGCCAAAAGCCAAAAAAATCGGTCTAATCAAGGGGACTATTGGTGAATTTAAAATGTTTAGTCAAATATTCCGAGTATTACCAATGTTCAAAGTGTTTGGACAGTTTTTTGAAATGGCATACCTAAACCACAAATATAACAAACCATAAACTAGCATAATAATCTGTTACAATAACAGTGATGGCACAAAAGAAGAAAATCAGAATTAAACCCAAATCAATCCTTAACCGCAGGGCTTCTTTTGATTATGCGCTCGACGAAGATTTGATTGTCGGCATCGCCTTAACTGGCCCCGAAACTAGAGCCGCCCGCGATGGCCACATTCAACTTAAGGGTTCGTTTGTTAGCATTCGCGATGGCGAATTATGGCTCAATAATGCCAGCTTTAGCCTTAAGGTCAACGAAAAAAATCAGATTGGCGCCCGCACTATCGACACTTCACCACGAAAGTTATTAGCAAAACGCAAACAAATTGACGATTTAGCTACTCGCAAACAATCAGGCATGAGCATCGTCCCAACCAAATTACTAACAGGTGGTCGATTTATCAAAGTCGTCATCGCACTAGGCAAGGGCAAGAAGAATTACGACAAACGCGAAACCCTCAAGCGCCGTGACCAAGAGCGTGATGCCAACCGCGCTATTAAAAATATATAGCCAATAGTCAGCGAATATGTACTTATTCTGTCATTCTGCCAGAAATAGAGCATCTGTCAACTACTATTCCAAACACATCTGGAACCCGAGTTCAATAAGGCGCCGGGGCCCTTAGTGAACCCGGCGCGAAGCCGTGTTTGCAATAGCAGTTGTCAGAGAGGCAATAACAAAACAAACAGCCAGAGATGCACTAATTTGTACTATAATAATCATATGAAATTATACTCTTGGAACGTCAACGGAATTCGAGCGGTAATTAACAAAGGGCTATTTGCTTCCTTTATCCAAGCCGAGCAACCCGATATCCTATGTCTTCAAGAGACCAAAGCCGAAAAAGGCCAAGCCGTCACCGACCTACCTGGCTACGAAGAATACTGGAATTCGGCCGACAAAAAAGGCTATTCTGGCACCGCTATTTTTTCAAAAATTAAACCACTTAGCGTTATTAATGGTTTTACAGATGATATTGCCCAAAAATATAATCTTGCAGGCGATGATTATGGCGACCCAGCCAAAGAGGGCAGAATTATTAGCGCCGAATTTGATAAATTTTGGGTCGTGACCGTCTATACACCCAATTCCAAAGATGACTTGTCGCGCTTGTCGCTTCGTCACAAACAATGGGACCCTGCTTTTTTAGAGCACATCAAATCGCTTGAAAAAACCAAGCCAGTTCTCTGTTGCGGTGATTTTAACGTTGCCCACACCGAATTAGATTTGGCCAACCCCAAACAAAATATTGGCAAACATGGCTTTACGAACGAAGAGCGAGCTGGCTTCGATGCACTAATTTCTGCTGGTCTATTTGACACCTTTCGAAAATTCAATCACGAAAACGGCAATTATACCTGGTGGACTCACTGGGCCAATGCCAGAGCGCGCAACATCGGATGGCGTATTGATTACTGGTTAGCTAGTAAAATGCTATCTGACAGCGTCGTGGAGGCTCACATCCACCCTAATGTCCTAGGTTCTGACCATTGTCCAGTTAGTATTAAGATAAAGGAGTAATTATGACCCCAGACAAATATACAATTAACCAAACATCTCTGGCCGTTGGCGATGGCCACAGTCTATTTATCCATGATTGGGGAAATAAATCCGCAAGTAAACCAATTATTTGCCTCCACGGCGGACCCGGTAGCAGTACTAGGGATAAGTTTAAGGCCATGTTTAACCCAAAGAATCAAAGAGTCATATTCTTTGACCAACGTGGCTGTGGCAAAAGTATCCCTTATGGCGAACTACGAAATAATACGACTGACAAGTTAATTGAAGATATAAATACTATCGCCGATTCTCTCAAAATAAAGAAATTTATTATTGCTGGCGGGTCCTGGGGTTCATGCCTGGCTTTGGCTTATGCAATTAAATACCCCAAGAGAGTATTAGGCTTGGTGCTTAATGGGATTTTTACAGCCTCAAAACGCGAAATTGACTGGATAAATAAGGGCGATTTCAAATTGTTCTTCCCTGACGTATGGCAAACATATCTTGATAGCACACCAAAAAAGTTTCAAGACAACCCGACCGAATATCACACCAAACAAGTTGTATCTGGTAGTGCAGACGAGGCAAAAGCTTCGGCCTATGCCTATGATTGCCTAGAATCGGCCGTTATGTCGCTTGACGATAGGTATACGCCAGATGACTTTTCTACCTACGACCCAACCGATTCTATTATTGAAGTGACCTACTTAGCAAATGGTTGCTACATGCCAGAGCGCCATATCTTACAAAACGCCCATAAAATTACTGCCCCAGTTTGGTTAGTCCAGGGTCGCTACGACAATGTCTGCCCACCAATAACTGCTTACGAATTAAACAAAGAATTGCCAAATAGCAAACTAATTTGGGTCATCAGCGGACACGATTTTAATCACGAAAAAGCCAGTGTCCTTAGTGCAGTCATCGAAGAAGTCGCCACCAGCAAATAAGACCCGCCCAATCTGATAATATATTTGACTTATCCGATTACTTTGTTATAGTAATCTTAATTGTGTACCAGCTGCACTGCGCAGTTCGGAGCAACGCACCTGCAAGTGTGGAGGTAAAATATGGAGATTCTTAGATCTGGCAATGATTTGTTATATACAAATCCTGACGGAACTATCGTCAGAATCTGCGTCGGAGAAAATGCCATTTTTTTCGGGAAATACATGTATCTTCATAACGGAGTCAAGCTAGGCAATAACGTTAAAGTTAGCGACTTTGCTTCGTTAGGGAAAGATGCCATTATTGGGCAAGATACCCATATCAGCGGCAATGCGGTTATCGGCAACAGATGCCACATCGGAAACGATAATGCTATCTCATATGGTAGCCACATCGGCGATGACGTAATTATCGGAGACGGTAACATAATCAGCGGCAGATGTGTAGTCTCGAGCTTTACTCAAATCGGTAATGAAACCAAGATTATGGGTCATGCCTACATCGGCAAGAACGTCAAAATTGGCGACAACGTCACAGTTTGCCACGAAACAATTATCCCAGACGACTATGTCATCTCAGACGGCGCAACCGCCTATATGACCATCCAAAAGAAACTTGCCATCAGATATCATCCACCGTAAATGTCTATTTATCTGCCTGCGGCTTCGCAGTTCGGAGCAAAGCACATTAGGAGGGGAGGACGAGGATGGCTCATCTTAAGCCCAGTGTCAAGGCGCATCATGTCTACTCAAATGGTGGGAAGGCCACATCAGTCTACGTCGGACGCTTTGTGCATGTCGGGACGGGAGTTGCTTTTGGCCAAAACGTCGAAATCGACGACATGGCAATAATCAAATTCGATGCCATTATCGGCAACAGAGTCAAGATCGGCATCGGCACTCTTGTTAGAGAGTTGGCAACGATTGGCGACAACTGCACAATCGGCAATGATATCTCTATCGGACGGATGGCACGAATCGGCAACAATGTCACCATCGGCGACCTTTCCGAAATCGGTGAGCATGCCCAGATTGGAAACGGCGTCAAGCTCCCCGAAAAAACCATAGTATTACCATATCATCGGATCGGGATGGACAAAACCATCTCTTAGGATTCGCCTCTAGGCACCCGCAATTGCGGGTGCCTTTCAAATTTGATATATAATCAAACATATGGATGAATATATTTATTGGACTAGGCAAACAACCGACAAGTCGCTTTTTCCAGATATTGAATGGTCCAAGCCAGAACAAAAGTCAAAGGCTGGGCGCCTGGGCATAGTTGGTGGCAATAAATTAGGCTTTATGGCCGTTGCCGATAATTATGCAGTGGCCCTAAAGGCTGGTGCCGGAGAAGTAAAAGTTTTACTACCAGATGTCCTAAAAAAATCTATTCCAAGTAGTATGACAGATGTTATTTATGGCATCACTAATCCATCCGGTAGTTTAGCGCGCGAATCGATTGTTGAAATGAAGGCAATAGGCGATTGGGCAACTGGCGTATTACTAATTGGCGACGCCGGACGCAATAGCGAAACCGCCATTGTCTATGAAAATTTTATACACGACTATAAAGGACCGCTTACAATTACGCGCGATGCGGTTGATTTAGTAAAAAACAGTAGCATGGTCCTAATTGAGCGCCCAAACACTTTATTAATACTATCCTTTGCCCAATTGCAAAAAATATTTCAAACTGTTTATTACCCGATTGTCCTAACATTCAGCATGCAACTTACTAACCTAGTCGAAGCTCTCCATAAATTTACAATTACATACCCAACCTGTATTGCCGTCTTGCACAACGACACCATACTCGTAGCTTTTGGTGGCAAGGTTACTAGCACGCCTTGGGGCGAACCGATGCAAATCTGGCGGGGTATAACCGCGACTAGGGCCGCAACCTACTGGCTTTGGAGCCCAAATAAAATTATCGAGAGTGTCACAGCCAGCTTGGTTAGCTCCAAATAAGTTAATATTGCAACAACTCTTTGCGCTAGAAGTGTTATATGATTAGTATTCCTATAAAGCTATTGCTATCGACAATCTTTAAAGTACAATCATAATCATGATAGACAATTCACAAGACTTAATTACCACACTGAAATCTCAACACCGCAAGCTCCAGTCCGACTTATCGCTAGTATCAGACGAGCTTAAATCTAATAACACGCCAAACGCTACACTTATAGCTTCAGATTTATCAATATTTAAAAAGGATCTACTTGAACATATCAATTTGGAAGGGAAAATATTTTATCCTGATTACATCAGCAAGCAAAATTTAAAAGGTTACGATACGACCCACGCAAAAGAGTTTATAGCTGATATGACTAAAATTGGCGAAGTCGTAATGGCATTTCTAGATAAATATATGCTGCCTAAAGTAATTGAAAGCTACGCGTCAGATTTCAAAAATGAGCTACAAAACATTATCAGTACTCTCAATACTAGGATAGAGGCTGAAGAAGATGGCATTTTTAGCATATATCTTGCCCTCTAGCTTCTCAGGTCAGAATTAGCTATTTATATAATTTTCACCCTAAATTTCTTGCGAACATCAGATTTTGCCTTGCTACCCAACATGGTACCATATCAAATGATACTGAAGGTCTTTTAATAATTTTATAAAATTGGTGGGCAAGGGGGGACTTGAACCCCCAAGTTCTTGCGAACATCAGATTTTGAGTCTGACGTGTATACCATTCCACCACTCGCCCAACAATTTCATAAAATTAACATACAATTACTAAATAACGCTTATGCGAATAGCTGTAACCACCAATGTATTGTACAATAGAATCCATTAGGAATCTATAATATGAAGCCAGACGAACCTAGCATTGGGCAGAGTGGGATGCCACTGTTACCGCAGAGGTCTATATCAGTTTCTCCTGAATCTAGGCCGAATCAAGAGGCCGCGGCCAATGTTATTAGGGGTCAAATCGACAACTTACTATCTGATAAAAAAACGCCTGCTCAACCTGCTGACGGGAATCCTTACCATAATACCCATTCCGAGCACACCGAACCAGATGCTGATAAATGGAAAGATTACCACAGCGCCTGGCAAAATTACTACCAAAAGTACTACGAAGGCTATTACTCTTATCATCTCAAGAAGTCTCAACAGGGCCACAGTAGTCAATCCACCAATAATCACACTGACGAAAAAACGACGGCCGATGAAAATATTTTTGACTTACGCCAAAAATTAATCGGCAAAGTCAAAGAATCAGCTACAAAAATCCGCAGAAGCCGTAACTTTATTCCAATTATTTCTGGAGTATTGGTTGTTTTAGTTTTCTTATTTTTACAATATAACAGAGTAATCTTTTCAAATGTCGTTGCTTATATCAGCCCCGGCGATATCAACCCTCAAAATATAATTATTGACCCCAATGCCAGTCTGGCCGTCAGTGCCGAGCCACGAATTATTATCCCAAAAATCAATGTCGACGTGCCCGTTACTTATGATATTGGCAGCGATTACACCTCTCAAATGGCCGCCATGACAACTGGGCTAGCTCATTTTGCAGTACCTGGCGCCAATAGCCACCCAGGCCAAATAGGCAACACCGTCATAGCCGGGCATAGTAGCAATGACTTGCTTGATACTGGTAAGTATAAATTTATTTTTGCCCAACTTGAAAAACTGCAGGTAGGGGACACAATCTATGCCAACTACAATTCAATTCGCTACACCTACACTGTCACTAAAAAAGAAGTTGTCCAACCAAATGACGTCGACAAGTTAATATACCCAACCTCGATTCCGGTCCTTACACTTCTGACATGCGTGCCACTTGGCACCGCCAATAACCGGCTACTAGTCACCGCAGAACAGATAATACCAGACCCAGCTCTATCAACCGCAGCCCCTACCAGCACAGCCCAAGAAACGACTACCATACCCGGCAATTCACCAACATTCTGGGAACGAATATTCGGTTCGTCTAATTAGTTACGACCATCTTAACGCGTTGCAATTGATAACCAGTAGCTGTTTTGACAATGCTGTAAATGTAACGGCCATTACCTGTAATTGCTGCAGCCTGGCCCTGGGCAATTGGGCTAATTGAATGAACGTTATAGCCATCAAATTCTCGTATAGTTAAACTGCCGTCACGATCTGACCACAAATAATTATCATTTAGCCATCTTAACGAAACTGCGCTACCGCTTCCCTTTATAATTGAGGTTGACAACGATTGGTATTCCAAATCATAACTGGCAAAATTTGCCCCAGACTGAGCAAGAACATATTCTCCAGTTGGGCTAAATGACAGGTTGGCCACATTCTCATCAGCCATAAATTCCGCAAAAAGTTTTAGGCTTGTAGTATCGCCGGCTACACCCGGGTAACTACCGCTTAATATTTGGACCTTTTTGCCATCGGCTATAGCAATGTAATGGTCATTAAAGTACTGAGTGGCTGTGGCGTTGACGGCCAAGCCGTCGGTTTTTGTAATAGTCTGGACAACCCTAGGGCTATCATCACCATCGCGATAAAGGCCAACAATCTGCTGGTTAGCTTCGGCACCAGTCGCGACATAAACAATAATATTCGAAGTTGTTGTATGAAACCTAATTACATCACTTACTACCGGCAACGAAATTGTGTCGGCAATTAAATCAATTTTTCTAATTTCACCCGAACCTAGTGCAAAAAAGGTATTCCCACTAGTCCCAGCAAAATCAACACTACTAGGCACAAAATCAAACGAGCGAGTAATGTTTTTTGTCTGGCTCATATCTTGCGTATCTAAAACCAGCCACTCATTATTGGCATCGTAACTATGCTTAATCAAGACATAACGGCTGGCCTCATCCCACTTTTCAATATGAAAATTATGCAACACACCAACCACCTTGGAATTACTGTAGATAGTAGTTGGAATTATTAGTTTGGTCGACTTTACGGTCTCCGAGCCAATATTTGCTAGTTCAAACTCTGCCAAATCAGACCGGCTTCCCACTAATATATAATGACCGTCTGGCGAAGCCAACGATTCGGCAGCTGCCGCATAGTCGATGATTGGCTCTACCGTTAATAACGTTGGCACAAGTAAGGCATAATTTAGCCAGCCCAAGGCGCCAGCTTTGATATCAACCGTCTTTGACCAAGTTTCATAGCCAGTCTTTTCCATTGTCACTGCATGAGAACCAGACTTTAGGGTGACTTTGCTGGGTGTTAAGTTCGATAAATACGCTCCATCAACTGCCACACTTGCACCAGCAGGATCAGAATTAAACTGCAACATTGCATATTGTTCAATCTTGCCGTTATTAGAATCAAATCGATAGCCAAGTAGCACAAACAAAACAATGGAAGAAACAATCGCAACAACCGACAAAGTCATCACAGCATAAACCACTATTCTCTTTACGAGTACTTTATTTTCAAAAAGCTTGTGGTGCATATGTGCCATTATACCAAGTTCCACACAATTTAATCAAAACCTTGTAAATTTTCATTATTCAACATAAAATAATGACATTGCTTATTCTGTTTAAGCTAAAATTATTCAACTGCGAGGATATTAATGAAGAACGAAAAGATGAATGGCGCCGATATGCGCCTGAATTTTGCCCAAAAATCAAAGGCCATTTATCAACACACCATCAAGCAACCAATTGGTCAAATCAAACCACTTGTTCGCAAGATCGGTCGTAGCATGGACATAGCTCGTAGTAAAAGTATCAATCACTTTGAGCCTCGCAAAATTATTGCTCCAGCTCGCCCTATCCAAGAACCTAAACAATTTAATGTAGGCCAACAACGCCATCCAATGACTGTTGCTACAATTGCCCCCAAGGCTATTGTTGATACGACACCTGTGGTCACCAAAGAGGCGGCCATCGCTGAAGCCTTCAGTAAACTGTCAGACGAGCAAAAGCGTTCGAGAGAAAATTTCAAACGCAAATCTAAACTCTTCAACATTATTCTGGCCACAGTCACCGCTATTCTTATTATTTTGTACTTTGTTCTAACAAACTCAAATATCTTAGTCAGCATTGCCAGCGCTCAGACCGGCATTAATGCGTCTTTCCCAGAATATAAACCAGAAGGCTTCGACCGTAGTGGGCCAATTACCTCTACCGATAACCAGGTGGGTATAAGTTTTATTTCTTCATCTAGTAAAAAACAATTTAGCCTTGTCCAAAAGAAAAGTTCCTGGGACTCAAGCGCCGTCAAAGATAAAGTCTCCCAAGATTCAAACGGCGAGTTCATTACAACCGAAGATAGCGGATTAACTATTTATTCCCATAACGGCAACGCCTCTTGGGTAAATGGTGGCATATTATATACGATTTCTGGCGACGCCCAACTATCAACCGACCAAATCCGTCGCATCGCCGCAAGTTTGTAGTTTTTATGATTAGATTAGATGATATAATTAAAATAATATGACATCTATTCGCACTCGTTTTGCACCAAGCCCGACAGGCTATATTCATGTTGGAAATATTCGCTCGGCTTTATTCCCTTGGCTATTAGCCCGACAGAATAAAGGAACATTTGTCCTTCGAATCGAGGACACCGATCAAGCCAGGTTTGTCGAAGGCGCCACAGATTTAATCATCGATACTCTTAATTGGCTCGGCATTGACTGGGATGAAGGCATAAATAAGGGTGGGGATTATGGACCATATATTCAAACCGAAAGGCGTGAACATTATCTTGTCTGGGCCCAAAAATTAATTGATAAAGGTCTGGCCTACGCCGACCCATATAGTGAAGATGAGGTTGAGAAGTTTCGCCTAGAAGCCAAGGCCAACAAAAAGGCTTTCCTATACCGTGATTATCGACCAACCGAAACAACAAAATGGGACGGCACACAACCACTTCGCTTTAAGGTCTCGGACATTAAACGCTACTCTTGGCACGATGAAGTTATGGGCGACTTATCAGCCGGCCCCGAAGCACTTGATGATTTTATCTTGATTAAAAGTGATGGTCTACCAACCTACAACTTTGCCCACATCGTTGATGATGCCGAAATGAAAATTACTCATATTATTCGTGGCCTTGAATATATCCCATCAATCCCAAAATACTTATCACTTTATGAAGCTCTCGAGATAGAACCGCCAATTATGGCCTGTTTGCCACACATCCTAGCACCAGATGGCAAAAAGAAGCTTGGCAAACGTGATGGTGCCAAAAGTGTCCAGGAATATAGAAAAGAAGGGATATTGCCCGAAACAATGCTAAATTTTTTGGCCAGCATGGGCTGGAATGACGGTACCGAACAGGAAATATTTAGCCGAGATGAATTAATCGTCAAATTTAGCTTGGCTAGAGTACAGCGTAGTGGCGCTCGCTTTGACGAACAGCGCCTAATTTGGATGAACGGACAGTGGATTCGCAAGTTATCGCTCGATGAACTCTACGATCGCTCTGAAGGATTTTGGCCTGAACCAGCTAACCAGGCAACCGAAGATCGCAAAAAGCAAATTCTAGGTCTAGTCAAAGATCGACTCAAAACTCTTGCTGACATCCCAATGATGACGTCGTACTTCTTTGCTGAGCCAACTCCAGATTTTTCAATGATTGAGACCAATAAACAACTAAGTAGTCTCAGCCACGACGAGATCTCATCACTTCTAAATTCAGCCAAAAACGCCCTGGCCAACTCTAATTACGACGCCGATTCACTTCAAAATACGCTAAATGAACTTCTCGAAACCACTGGTCAAAAGCCTGGAATATTATTCAGCCTCATCCGCCTTGCCGTATCTTGGGCACCTTTCAGCCCAGCCCTTAACGATACGCTTGCCGCCCTAGGCCACAGCACCGTCGAATCACGCCTCGACTCCGCCATCACAGCAACCACTAAATAGTTTGCTTCTCAAATTTGTAATACGCCAACTTGGCATATTATTCTTAAGAACACATCTGCAGCCCAAATTCAGTAAGGCGCCGGGACCCTTAATGAATGTGGCGCGAAGCCGTGTGATTAAGGATACTATGCCGAGTTGGGACAAACTAGAAAAATGTTGGAGATTGCAAACAAACTTTGCTATAATAACGCTTAAGCTATGGAAGAACCGACAAAGCCAAATATTTTCGTTCGCTTGTATCGATGGTTTGTCCGTCATTACAAAATTATCCTAATTTCTCTGGGCTCATTTCTCCTAGTTGCTGGTAGCGCTGTTGCAGTTTTGCTGTTTATCAACAAGCCAGCAGTTGTAATTGAAACACCTGTCGTCGAAGTCGTTGCAACACCGCCGCCCGAACCAATCAAATATTACTCACCGCTAACCGGCATGCTTGTTGCTGATGAGGCCACGACTAAACAAGCTGTGACAGGTATAATGATTGAAAACAGCCCCGAAGCTCGTCCGCAATCTGGTATAAAAAACAGTGGCGTCGTATTTGAGGCAATTGCCGAAGCCGGCATCACGCGCTTTTTAGTATTATATCAAGAGCAAAAGCCCCAGCTTATTGGCCCAGTTCGTAGTCTTAGATTATATGATGTTGAATGGCTAGCTGCTTTTGATGCTAGCGTAGCCCATATCGGAGGTAGCGCAGCTGCCCTTGTAGAAGTTCGCAACGGCAACTATCGCGACCTTGACCAGTTCTTTAACTCTGGCAGTTACTGGCGCTCTGGCGACCGCTATTCACCACATAACGTCTACACAAGTTTTGAACGACTTGATGCCCTAAACTCAGCCAAAGGCTATACAGCCTCAACTTTTACGGGATTTACGCGAGCTGATGTTTCTCCTAACCCCACACCAAATGCAACCAATGTCAACATTTTTATCAGCAGCCCAATGTTTAACAGCTCATACGCCTACGACGCCCCAACAAACACCTATATTAGGTCCCAGGGCGGAGAACTTCACCTTGACCGCGAGTCGGGACAAATTGCTCCGAGTGTTGTCATCGCCGTACGTGTTGATGAAATTACCATATTTGAAGACGGCAATCGAGAAAAAATCACCACAGTTGGCAGTGGTAGCGCAACTATTTTCCAAAACGGTATGGCAATCAACGCCATTTGGACCAAAGCTAGCAAAACCAGTCAAATTAAATTTACTGATGCAGTTGGGGCAGACATCCCGCTTGTTAGGGGCCAGGCTTGGATAGTCGCCGTCCCAAATGATGACGGGGAAGTAACATGGAGCTAAACAAGGCACCTCGCCAAGCTAACCAGTTCTGGCCGGCTTTCTACAAAAAGATACTCACAATAGTAGTTTTGACACAGGTATTTATATCGTTATCAATTGTCGCAGTCCTGGTCCTAACAAATGCTTATTCAATCGCCTCGACACAACTCTGGATAATTGTTGCCGGGCTTTTTGTCATCAGCTTGGCCCTAAACTTAATTATCTTTAAATTCGCAGCTAATCCAACCAGAGATTTAATGGCAGCCGTGCTTAGTGTCGCAGGCGAACGCTCGACGCTAACGCCACCCAGCCCTAATGACGAGTCTTTTAAAAAAAGTGGCTTTGGCGATGCCCTACAAACAATCTACAAATTATCTAGCTCCCAACCAATAACACCAACCTCGGCAATCACAAAAACACCTACCAAATCTGATTTTGATGTTACGACCGCACTAGACTCAACGACCTGTGGCTTTGTTGCACTGAATCATAATCGTGAAATTATCTATTGCAACAGGACAGCTCCAACCCATGTTGACAACAATAATGTCAGAATTCTTGATTTGATATTCAATGGCAATGACACTCTAGATAATTGGTTGAATAATTGCGAAGAAAGTTCGGTTCATTCCGACCGTGTTTGGACCAGAATACCTAATTGTCTACCAAATCAAGAAAACCGTCATTTTTTTGACGTTTTTGCATCTTATCAAAAGGGCGCTACAGCCGAAACAATCCTGACCCTGGTAGACCGAACCAGCTCATATATTGTTGACGAAGATAATCTTGATTTTATTTCCTTTGCCGCGCATGAACTGCGTGGCCCAATTACAGTTATTCGAGGCTATTTGGACGTGTTAGAAGATGAATTAGGCGAAACGCTTCAAGATGAACAGCGTGAATTATTTCATCGCCTAGTTGTGTCAGCCAATCGTCTATCGGGCTACATCAACAACATCTTAAACACGTCTCGTTACGACCGTCGTCATCTTAAAATATATCTCAAACAAGACACCGTTGCCGCAACCTACGACATTATTAGTGATGACATGAAGTTGCGTGCCAGTTCGCAAAATCGACTTTTGGCGGTCAATATTCCAACTAATCTACCCGCCATTGCTGTCGACCGCGCCAGCATGAGTGAGGTGTTTAGTAATCTAATCGACAACGCCATTAAATACAGCAATGAGGGTGGCTCAATCAGCGTGACCGCCAAAGTCAATCGAGACTTTGTAGAAGTGGCAGTCCAAGATAGTGGCATCGGTATGCCAGATAACGTAGTCAGACAATTATTCCAAAAATTCTATCGCTCGCATCGTTCGCGCGAAACGGTTGCTGGGACAGGCATTGGCCTGTATATCAGCAAAGCTATCGTTGAATCACATGGTGGCTCAATTAGCGTCCGTAGCGAAGAAGGCAAGGGCTCAACCTTTACCGTCTCAATTCCAATTTATGCCACAGTTGCAGATAAACTCAAAGCAGGCGATAATAGCAATGAAGGCCTCATTAGTGAAGGCAAGGGCTGGATTAATAATCATTCAATGTTTAGAGGCTAGTCCTCCAAAAAAGTTTAGGAGAGTAGATATGTCAATCAAAACAATTCTGTGCATTGAAGACGACCGATTCATCGGCGAAATGTATGTCCGTAGCCTCAAAAAAGCCGGCTACGAGGTTGATTGGGTTGTTGATGGCAATGATGGCCTAGTTTCGGCCCGCAACAAGTCTTATGACCTTATATTGCTCGACGTTATGTTGCCAGAGCGCCGTGGCACTGAAATATTAAAGGCCCTGCGTGGTGGCAAGGTTGACTTAATACCAAATTCCCGCGTTATTGTTATGACTAATTTTGAGCAAGATGAAGAATCTCGCGACGCCATGGAACAACATGCCGACGCCTATTTGATCAAAGCTGAGATTACGCCAAAGAAATTGATTTCTGTTATCGAGCAATTGGAGAAGTGATACAATAATTATATGAAAGACGCCGTAGCAACCAGAAAAGATATTGACGACGTTCTTCATGTTGTGAAGGGATTTGTCCAACAGTCTAGTGAACAATTTGCTGAGGTAATTGATCGCTTGGACAAAGCAGACAGTCGATTTGATAAATTTGCTTTCAGCGTAAACGATCGATTTGATAAAATCGAAGACAGAATAACCGACTTAGAAAAAACCCATAATCGCATTGCAAATACTATCGGCCGTTTTTTGGCAAGAATCGACAGCTACGAAACCGAACAGACCGCTCGTGATAGCCAATTCAATAAATTGCTTAAATGGGCCCGAAAAGTCTCTAAGCAAACTGGGATCCCGATAGAAGGGCTATAAAAGTCTATTACGGTAGTCTCTCCGCTTAGACAGTCATTAAAGATAATTTATATAATTATATATAGAAGGAATTGTCCTTAATGACTTTTATAAGTTAAGATAAAGAATATGAGTTATCCAATCATAGAAATCAAGACGGCAGATGGCATTAATCTTTATGGCTTACTGTCTGGACCCGCAAGGTCAGATGTCATCTATCTAAATATTCATGGCACAGGAAGTAATTTTTATTGCGAAAAATTTCAGGAAATATTCTACGACCAACTGCCACCAATGGGAGTTGATACATTATTCACGAACAATCGAGGTAGTTACGCTATGGATAGCTGGCAGGACACGGGTGCAGCTTTAGAGATATTTGAGGACTCGCTATTGGATATTGATGCATGGATTGAATGGGCTATTAAAGAAAATTACTCAAAAATTATTCTTTCGGGTCATAGCCACGGAACCGAGAAGGTCGCCTACTATATGAACAATGGAAAACATAAAGACAAGATTTCGGCAATTGTACTTATGGGCTTTTGCGATTCTTTCGGGACTCAAAAAAATTATGAAAAAACAATTTCCGAAAACTTAATGGCTGAAGCGCTACAAAAAGTCAATAACAATAAGGGCTACGAATTACTGACCGGGCAAAGACGTGCTCAAGCTGGGGAAGTCCCAATCAGTGCAAAAACATACCTAAATTATTTTTCCAAAGATTCAGAATTGTCGAAAGTATTACCTTTTAGGGGAAACGCTACTCTTCCAATGATTCGTAAAATTGACGTGCCTATTTTGTGCGTGATCGGTGACCATGATGAGTACACGGTGATACCAATAGAAGAAGCTGCGTGTCTAATTGAAAAGGAAAACAAATTAGCAAAAGTCTATCAAATCGATGGATCTGGTCATAGTTATGAAGGCTATCAACAAGAATTGATTATTCTCATTAAAGATTTCCTAAGCCGGATACTCAAAAAAACTGACAAAGGTTAAGTATATTTGGTAATCTCGTCGAGGGATTGCTTGGATGATTTGTTTTATTTATCTTTACCAACAAACCACTTTGCGAATTGATACCAAACGTAATCTTTAGGATCGTGACTGAACCTTCCCTGTTGTTGACGTTCACCAATTGTGAACCCATCAAATTCCGCCAATTGCTCGATTGAATTGCCTGTTCCGCGTGGTTGATTTGCGATCTTACCTGAAAACTTTTGACTAAAAACCTTAATCTGTTCGCTATCTTTGTATACTATCGTCTCAGAAAAACTAATACTTCTATCTTCGTGGTCATTCAATAAATTTAAAAAATCAGACGGCTTTAACCAATCCGCTACATCTTTCATGTAGCCACCGGGAAATCCGCTTAGCGCAGGTATATCCCACGACGAATCTGTTATAACGATAGGTTCACCGGCCAATGCAAAGGCGTCTTCTGCTTTATGCTTAGCAATTTCTATTGGGTCACGAGATTGGATTTCATTTATGTCAAATTGTTTATTTCTAACTTCGATATCAAAATCTGAAAGTGCAGCTCTAGCTTCACCTATTTTTCTACTATTGCCCGTCACTAAGACTATATATTTCATGAATAAGATTATAACAGGCTTTGCAGATCGACCAGTATAATGGTGATCTCGCCGTTCAGGCGGTCGGCTAAAGCCTCCCTATTTCCGCTCGGTCGTAAAGATGGATTATTAAGGTGATCTCGCCGTTCCAACGCAAGATGTCATAACAATTCGTAAACTTCTTGTTATGACATCAACGACGTGATCTCGCCGTTTAGGCGGTCGGCTAAAGCCTCCCTATTTCCGCTCGGTCGTAAAAATGAGCAAGCTAATTTTTAGCTCCCGTCGCTTCACGAACTCGGATTCGCAC
>CAIMUU010000072.1 GCA_903844835.1 uncultured bacterium
GCGCTAACTATTTTTTTGCTTTTGGTTTCTTGACGGCTTTTTTCTTGTCTTGACCTTTTGACATAATTGATCCTTTCTGGACTCTACAGTGTCCCTCACGTCATTATTATTGCGCTTAAGTTTAAAAAAATCAATACTGTTTATATGATAATTCTTGGGGCAGAATTATTGATTTTGTAGTAAACTTAGAGGATATGATAACTTATTATACAGATGGCAGTTGCAGTCCCAATCCCGGTCCCGGTGGCTTTGCGGTAATTAAAAATGGTAAGCCCGAAATCTTAGGGCGTGAGCCAATGTCGACAAATATCAGAATGGAAGGCGAGGCATTAATTGCGGCACTAACGGATGCTGGCGAGGATGAATGCCAAGTGTTTAGTGATAGTCAGTTTTGGATTAACGTTGTGACCAAATGGGGTGTCAGTTGGGAAGCCAATGGCTGGTCTAAAAAAGGCAAGCCGATTAAGAATCTCGACCTAGTCCAAAAGGCCTGTGCGCTTTACAAGGAATCGAACGCGCATTTAATTTGGGTTCGTGGACACGAAGGCGATGCTATTAATGAAATGGCAGATATTTGGGCCAATAAGGCGCGCGAAGGTCAGTCAATTAGTCAAAGTTAGTAATAATATAATATAAAATATATTCGCAAAATAGCGAAAAGGGTTAAAATATGGAAAAATCAAACGAGCCAACTGATATTTTTTTATGGGCAAATAATGTAGATGGAGTCAAAAAAGACCTTGATGTTGAGTTCTTTTTATTTAACAAACACTACACACCATATTTTACAAAATTTGATTCGGAACTAAATTCTCAGATTAAACCATTATTTTTATTTGACCTAATTAATTATGTGAATATGGGTGCCGCCACTGGGTTGACGGTCCGTGATTTTGAGTTGTCGGAGGGCGAAGAAAATGTCTTACTCAGGACTGATTTAGCAAATGTCGGCAGAGCCGAAACGTTATTGAATCTGATTGAACATCAGCGTAACGACATTGTTGAGTTTAGTGAGCAAGAACACGAATTTAAGCGCATAAAGGGTATATTGGCGAGATTTACTTATAAGGACGCATCAAAGAAGCCGTTTTATTCTATGAAATTAATTTCACAGGGCCAGGTATTAAAGGGTTCGACGGCCTGGGAGTTTAAGGACGGAAAATTTGGGGCATTTAATGCCGATGCCGGCCTGAAAGTCCCGTCTGACAACCAAGTGTTAGTTGTCGATAAGGATATCTTTATCTTTGATCAGGCTAAATTTGAACGACTATTTAATTATGATTATAAAAAGCAGGCACTGGCTGACCAAAGAGTTGCTGAAATCGAAAAGCAATTCCGTCTCAGTTTCCCAGATGGAATGAATTTACAGACTATGGTTAGCGAACGTAAAAAAATCATAAATAAGTTACAAAAAGTTGAGATTGGCGCAATTACACAGGAGCAGGTGATTACGTATGCTGATGAGATGCAATTAGAGTTAATGTCCGATGATAAGGGTGCAATTATCATAATGGACGGAAACGATTTGGATACTTTTGTAAATTTAATTAATGAGGACTACATCACTAGTGAAATTACTGGACGGCGCTATGAGGTTAAGGCTAAAAAATTACTAGACGACCCAGAGGGCGAACCGCCACGAGGATAGTTAATCAGTATTTCAAATTGCTAATGTTATAATTAGACTAATGAAAAAAGCTATTGGCTTTACTATCGTTGAATTACTGGTCGTTATTGTAGTTATCGGTATATTGGTTTCAATTTCTTTAATTTCTTATTCTGGGATTCAGAACAGGGCAGTGGCAGCTTCAATGTTCAGCGACCTAAATTCAGCATCGACACAACTAAAGATTGACCAGGTGATTAATGACGTATACCCGGATACGTTAGCTGCGGCGAACGCTGGCAAGGGCATTTCTTCTAGCTCCGGTACGACTTACCAATATGCAGTAAATAATGTAGTTCCTCAGACCTTTTGTCTAACTGCGATAAATGGTTCTCGGAGTTATAATATTGATCAAACTGGCGCTGTTTTGTCGGGTGGTAGAAATTATTTGCCAAACTCTAACCCCCTAAATGACTCAGGAGTGTGGCGTTATGTCTATGGCTTTAGCGACAATGATATTATCACGGTTCAGATATGGGGGACTGGGTCAGTTGCAATATATAAAGATAATGGATGGGTTGGCAATGGCTCACTTTCTGCAGTATCGGGGTATGGCGTAATTACGCTTAGCGTAAAACCTTGGACTGCCGATCCAGTACATGACAATGGCAGTGTATTATTCGTTTCAAGCGTAGTCGGTAAGATGAAGGTGGAAAAGGGTAGCAACGCTACTTGTTGGACACCATATTAATAAATAGTATTTAGTAGGTTTACCATTTCGCAATAATTAAAATTCATTTTAGGGTATAATTATTCTAATGAAACAGGGGATGGCGCTCGAAGTTATGCTTTCGGGAGAAAGCGTGTTGCTGACTGGTCCAGCGGGGGCCGGCAAGACTTTTGTTTTAAACCAATTTATTCGGATGGCCAAGGGCGAGGGAAAGCACGTCTCGGTTACTGCTACAACAGGCCTAGCGGCAACACACTTAGGCGGAACGACTATCCATTCATGGAGCGGGATTGGCGTGTCTGACGAGCTTCAGCCAAACTTTATTGAATACATGGCGAAAGGGCGACGCGAAATAATTGAGAAGACTGACGTTTTGATTATTGATGAGATTAGTATGCTGCATGATTTTCGACTTGATATGATTGACGAGGTCTGTCGGATTGTCCGCAAAAAAGACGAACCTTTTGGCGGCATTCAGCTAATTATGAGTGGAGATTTTTTCCAATTGCCACCAATTAACAGGGGAGATAGTCGAGCTGGCGGCTTTGTTGTTAACAGCAATGTTTGGCAAGAACTTGACCCAGCCGTCTGTTACTTGGAAGAGCAATTTAGACAAGACGATCAAGAACTATTGGATATTTTAAATGCCCTCAGGGCTGGCGAACTAAACAGGGGACATGCCGAAAGGTTATTAGCTCGGGTCGGCGTTGAGCCAGATGGTGACGGCGTGATTACCGAACTTCATACGGTCAATGTTGATGTCGATAAATTAAATGACGCCAGACTCGATTTATTAGAGGGTGACGAACTTTTTTATACACAATCTTCAAATGGTAGTAAAAATTACATCGAAAGTCTTCAGCGTTCAGTCCTGTCGCCAGCGGTGCTAAGAGTCAAAAAGGGCGCATTAGTTATGGCGGTTAAAAATAGCTTGGAGCGAAAATATGTGAACGGTAGCATTGGTACGATAATTGACTTTGAAGCCGTCACGGAGTATCCGATTGTCGAATTCAGAAGTGGTAAAGTGGTGACAATGTCACCAGACACCTGGGAGCTACGGGATGGCGAAAAGAAGCGGGCTAGTATTACTCAGATACCACTGCGTTTAGCTTGGGCAATTACTGTTCACAAATCGCAAGGCATGACACTTGATGCTGCCAAGATTGATTTACGTAAAGCTTTTGTCGAAGGAATGGGCTATGTAGCGCTGAGTCGAGTAAAAAATTTACACAGCTTGTATTTGATTGGAATAAATCAAATGGCACTTAGAGTTAGTGAAGACGCTCAGACAATAGATGTTTTGTTGCGCGACAAGGCGGCTCGCGATAAAAAGCGATTTGCATATTTGGATGAAGTGGCAAACCATCACAAAATTGAAGTTCCCAAAAAAATCGCCAAAGCTAGTGGTTGGGCTGATAAAATTGCCAAAATGCGGCTCGTACACCCGAATGCCTATCGGCCGTGGGTAGTTAATCAAGACGTTCTATTAAAAGAAAAATTTCAAAACGGCGCCACAGTAAAGGAACTAAGTAAATTACTAGGGCGACACGAAGGCTCGATTGTGATGCGTTTACAAAAACATTTTGGAGAGGATGTTATCCAATAGGTAAATTGGGTTATACTATATAGACAAATCCATGGAAAGATAATATTTTAAGGCGGTTAAGAAAATGAACGAGCCATTTGCAAAAAATGATATAAGAATTGCGGTCATCGGCGGTGGTACTGGTAGTTTTATGATACTTTCGGCGCTTAAGGAGCATACCAAGCAATTGGCTGCAATTGTTAATATGGTTGATGATGGTGGCAGTACCGGTGTGTTACGTGATGAGTTGGGCGCCTTGCCACCAGGGGATATCAGGCAGTGTCTGGTGGCGCTTAGCGATTCGCCAAAAATTCGCGATTTATTTAATTACCGATTTGATACTGGCATTATGGACGGCCATTCTTTTGGAAATATATTGCTGACTGCGCTTGAAAAGGTGACTGGTAGTTTTAGTGACGCAGTCGAAACTGCCTCAGAAATTCTTCGCGTCAGGGGGGTGGTCATTCCTGCTACCCTAGATAATGTTCGTCTCAAGATGGAATGGTCAGAAGCTAGTTTAATATTGAATGGCGAGCGCGAAATATATTCTAATTGTTTTAAGCACGACCCTAGACAAGCGACTTTATCGCTCGTACCCTCGGCGGTTGCCAACCCCGTAGCATTAAAGGCAATTGAGCAGGCAGATATGGTGATTATTTCTCCTGGTGATTTATACACCTCGCTTGGACCTCTGTTAATAACTGATGGTATCGCCGATGCACTTAATAAAACAAAAGCCGTTTGTGTTTATGTGGCCAATCTGGTTACGAAACAAGGTCAGACAGTTGGTTTTACGGTCAGCGATCATGCATTCGAGATAGAAAGATTTGTTGGTTCGCCGTTTTTAGACTATGTTCTATATAATGAGCAAAAACCTGACAGAACAGTCGCGATTCGTTATAAAAAAGAGGGCGCAGAATTGGTAAAAGTTGATGCTAGCAAGCTCAAAAAAGCTAGCTACAAAGCAATTGCTGGTGATTTTTTGGGCAAAATTATTGTCAGACACGGTTCTGATGTCTTAGCTAAAAAGCGTTCGTTAATACGTCACAATGAAGAGGCCGTTGCCAATGCGCTGATGGCAATCTATGAAAGTACGGTTTTGGGGAGCTAGAAATAAAAGCTATAAAATCATTTTTTGTAATTGATTTTGATAGGTGTCTTGGTAATGTTGACGCTAGTTTTGATCTAATAAGCAATGTAGTTGGTAATTTGTTAAATGTTGACGTCCAGCCAATACGGGCTGCCTGTAAGGCGTCCGAATCGGCTGGCATATCTTTTGGTGTTCTTAGCTATGTAAAAAAGAATTACCCAACAGCTGATATGGATTTAATAAAAAAGCTGTACCAAGAGCTTGCAATCGCGGTTGGCGATGGGCTATTAGAACATGGCGCAGTAGAATTTATAAATTTTCTATTATCGAGGCAACTTGATTATTGCATAATGAGCTATGGTGAAACCGATTGGCAAAATCTTAAGATATCAGCCACTCGACTGAGTGGTGCGCCGAGGTTAATTGTGTCAAGTCGCGTAAAAGGTTCGTATATTGCAAGTTGGCAAGAAAGTCAGAGCCAAAAGTATATTATCCCCAAAGAGTGTTTTTTAGACAATCAACCCAGAGAGGCCAAAGAGGTGATTTTGATTGACGATAAAATCGGTGCTTTTTCTGGGTTGCCGACTGGTGCTAGGGGCTATCTTGTTAGCCCGGCAACCTTGGACAATGGTGCGCCGTCAAATGTGGAGCAGGTTTTTCAAATTGATAAAATAATTGATATCGAAACTAGGCGCAGTGCCAAATAAGACCTCGTCATTTTTTAATCTGTCGACATAGGTATTTATCCACAAAACTGTGAATAAATGCTTGGTTGGCTTTAAAATTGATTATTTTGGGGGTTGTAGTGAATAATTGTGGGTAGTATAGTTAGGCTAGTGGAATCAAGTGGGTAATACCACCAAAACAAACAAACACCACTAATTATTAAAAAATAACCTAAGCGGAGCCGAAAAGAGGCATCAATATGGCAAGCATAGATTATTTCGAAAGAAAGCTTGACGACAAGCGACGGTTGACAATACCGGTAGAACTTCGAAATGAATTTGCAAGCGGTGTAGTGCTAACTCGAGGCTTTGGTCAATATTTGCATCTTTATCCTAAACAAATTTGGGACAAAGAGGTTGAGCCGTCGCTCGGTGGCAGTATTTTCGATGAGAGAATAGCTGATCTAACCGTACGATTTAGGCGTGGCAAAACTGAGGCAGAACTCGATCAAAAACAAGGTCGGGTTACAATCGAACAGCATTTGCTCGATTATGCATCAATTGACCGAGAACTAGTCGCAATCAGGGTAGGCGCCTATTGGCGTGTTATGAATCCTAGCGCTGACGTTTAGAAATCCCGATTGAATAGCACTTTAAAAATTAATGAACACTAATAAAGAAAACTCTCGAGATCAACTATCTGGTAGTAAGGCAGTGGGCTACGGGCCACATTAAAAAAACCGCGTACCTTCTTCAAAAAAACACACCTCCCAAAAAACTCCACCTCACACATAAGTCTCTCAACTGAAAAATCAAAGTAGATTGTGATTTGCTTTTAGCAACCACCGCGATGATTATTCAGCAACTTATAAATAAAACAAAAACACTACAAAAACAAACAGCCGTAACTACCAGTTAGGTGATCTCGAATCGTTCCCATGTTATTATGGGAGCGAATGAGTATAACAGTACAACCACCACAAAAACTTGAACATATTCCAGTCTTGTTGGATTCGACACTTGAAATCCTTAATCCGCAGGTCGGTGAGAGCTATCTCGATCTGACTGCCGGTTATGGGGGACATGCAAGTCGAATACTAAGCATTACTGGAAATTATGCTGAATCCGTCTTGGTTGACCGTGACGACTACGCAATTGAGCGTTTGAAGCCATTGTCAGACAAAGGAGTTCGGCTACTTTGCACCGATTTTGTTGCTGCCACCCGGCAGATGATAGATGAGGGGCAAACATTCAACTTAATTCTAGTTGATTTGGGGGTGTCATCACCACAGCTCGACCAGAGCGAACGAGGATTTTCTTTTACAAATAGTGGGCCACTGGACATGAGAATGGACCGTCGCCAGGTATTGAGCGCAGAAACGCTTATCAATAATGCCTCGGAAACGGAACTAACACGTATCATTACGGAGTATGGTGAAGAGCCAACTACGTTTGCAAGTGAAATCGCACGCACAATCGTAAAGAATCGCCCCCTATCACAAACGAAAGAACTTGCCGATTTGGTCAAGAACATATATCGTGGCAAATGGAAAAAAATTCATCCTGCCACCCGCACCTTTCAAGCAATCCGGATTGCAGTCAACGATGAGCTAAAGCAAATCGAAGACTTGTTGCCACTCTTGCCACGCCTGCTAAAACCAGGCGGGCGAGTCGGCATCATTAGCTTTCATAGTTTAGAAGATAGGTTAGTCAAGCGCTACTTAAAAGAGCAATTTGACGCCGGCTATGAAGCTGAATTACTGCCACTGACCAAAAAGCCAATTCTGGGTAGCGATTACGACGTTCACAACCCGCGTGCTAGAAGCAGTAAGCTTCGCGCCGCAGTGAAAATAAAACAAACATAAAAGGAAGGGGCAAAACACCATGCCAATTCACATCTCAGTACAGTATGCCGATGTCACTCAATTAGTGACAGTACGAGTAAAGTAATATCTTTGCTCCGCCTCGCAATTCACGGGGCGGAGCACTAGATATCTTGATTGAAAAAAATAAAAAATAAAAAAATAAACAGAGATCCACCACAATGTCTTATCAATTTGCTCAAAATTATAGTTCGCGTCGTCGGCAAAATTGGTCTCGTAACCAAAACAACGTCGCTTTTGTTTCAGCTATTAAGCTTGGACCAGTAACTCACACTGTGTTAATTGCACTCATGATTACAGTGCTAGGTTTGATATATTTAACACAGGCAACTCGAGCAACAGGCTATGACTATGAAACTCAAAAAATAGATAGTCAAATTGCAACTCTAAATGCTGAAAAAAGTGATCTTGAGATTGAAAATGCAAGGCTGACATCACTAGAGACTGTCAAAAACAGTAGTGTTGCAACGACGATGACAGCGCCAGTCACTACAGAATACGCTCAACAATAATCTTATGAATCTAGAGCTACAAAAGGGCAGCCGTTCAAAGGCCTTAGCGTCAATTATTATTGGCATTATGGTGATATTTGTATTCAGGTTGTTTTATCTTCAAATTATCCAGCATGATTATTATGTTGATATTGCAAATGTCGAGCAAATCAAGCGTTTATCTATCCCCGCAAAGCGTGGGCTTATCTATGCGCTAGATGGTAGTTTGCCTGTACCGTTGGTAATGAACCAGACGGTATTTACGGTTTTTGCAGACCCGCAGACAACTAATAATGATAGCAAAATTATTGACACGATTCGACGAGTTGCCGGAGGCAATGCTCGTCCTGATTTGCAGGAATTATTGAACATGAAAGAGAGCCGATATCAGATATTGGCGACCAGGATAACCCGTACTCAGGCTGACATGATTAAGAGTGAAAATTTGAGTGGCATTGGTTTTCAAGAAGAGACTCAGAGGGTTTACCCTGAGGGGGCTTTGGCATCTCAGGCTTTGGGCTTTGTTGATTTTAGCGGGGTTGGTCGCTACGGTATCGAAGGCGGATTGGATGATCGGTTGACTGGCGTAGACGGGCTATTGCAGTCAGTTACGGATATTAGCTCGGTGCCACTTACAATTGGGACAAATAATATTGATCAACCAGCAGTCGATGGTGAAAATATTGTTCTTAGTATTGACCGTAATATTCAATCATATGCCGAAAAGGCTTTATCTGATGGTTTAACTAGAACTGGTGCTACGAAGGGCAGTGTTATTGTGATGGACCCTCAAACTGGGAAGGTCATGGCAATGGCAAATTTGCCATCTTATGACCAAGCTAAGTTTTTCGAAGTGACCGATGCGTCACTGTTTAATAACGCTACTATTTCGGTACCATACGAACCAGGATCTGATATTAAGACGTTTATTATGGCAACCGGTATCGATAAAGGAGTAGTCACGCCAGATTCAACCTATGAAAATACTGGACGTATTCAGGTGGACGATAGAATCATTTCAAATGCGACCCAAGGCCATATCGGGACAATTTCACTCCAGTATGCTTTTAACTGGTCATTTAATACGGCGGTGGTTACCGTAGCCCAAAGACTTGGCGATGGCTCTAGTATCACTCGTGAGGCTCGAGACACAATATATGATTACTTTCATAATAAATACCGCCTTGGGCAACTTACCGACATAGAACTTGACGGAGAAGTTGCGGGTACAATAATTCCTCCAACCGAAGCAGATGGCAACGCAGTCCGGTATTCTAATATGACATTTGGCCAGGGCTTAGATGTGACTATGGTCCAGGTTACGGCGGCTTTTTGTTCGATTGCAAATGGTGGTGAGTATTATAAACCAACCATGCTGGCTGGAGTTGTTGATAAGGATGGTAACTATACCCCAAATCAGACAACTAAATTATCTACACCAGTAAATATTTCTACTTCAAGGCTGATGCGTGAGATGACCCATACCGCCAGAAGTGCATTCTACACCATTGTTGATAAACCAGGCTATTACATCGGCGGCAAAACCGGTACGTCACAGGTATTGAGGGATGGTGTGTATTCGGACACCGAAACAATTGGTACATATTTGGGTTATGGTGGTAGTGAGGATTTATCCAGGTATGTCATAATGGTACAGGTATCTGGTGATGGCAAGTCATTATCCGGTCCTAGGGACGCACTGCCGATATTCACAGATATTTCAAATTGGATGCTAAATTATTTAGAGATACAACCGAAAGGATAGGGCATGGAAATTACACTGGCACATTTAACGAACGGTTTAACAGGGGCATTTATCCTAAGTGTGAGCGCTTTTTTATTCGCAATGATATTAACGCCAGTCTACACTTTGCTAGCTTACAAATATAAGTTCTGGAAAAAACAGCGTACCACCAGTACAACTGGCGAAAAGCTTGAAGTTTTTAATAAATTACATGCTGATAAGTTTACGCGAAACATTCCAACGATGGCCGGTGTTATATTTGTCGCCGCAATCGCCCTGGTCACCTTCGTTTTTAACCTAGATAGAGGTCAGACTTGGTTGCCATTGGCGGCCTTGCTTGGTGGTGCGATGGTTGGCTTGCTTGATGACATCATAAATGTAAAAGGACAGGGGAGGGGCGTTGCTGGCTTACGTTCTAGCTTGAAATTTGCCATGATAACTATCATTGGCTTGGGATTGGGCTGGTTTTTCTTTAGCAAACTTGGCGCAACGGCTGTTTACGTGCCTTTTATCGGTAGTGTAGCGCTAGGTTGGGGGATTATACCTTTGTTTGGCTTCATTATTGTTGCGACGGGCAACGCTGTTAACATCAGTGATGGTCTTGATGGTTTAGCTGGTGGTCTAGTGGCAATTAGTTTTAGCGCCTTTGGGATAATTGCGCTACTGCAATCACAGTTTATTATTTCGGGATTTTGTTTTACGGTGGTCGGAGCTTTACTCAGCTATTTGTGGTTTAATATTTATCCGGCTCGATTCTTTATGGGTGACGTGGGGAGCTTCGCGCTCGGAACGTCATTGGGTGTGGTCGCTATGCTGACAAATACAGTATTTGTACTGCCAATTATCGGATTTGTTTTTGTGGCCGAAGCGGGCTCTAGTTTATTACAAATTTTTAGCAAAAAAGTATTCAAGAGAAGAATCTTTATTTCAGCCCCTGTTCATCAACACCTGCAGGCATCAGGCTGGCCAGAAACAAAAGTTACAATGCGTTTTTGGGTTATCGGTGTTGTTGCTGCCTTTGTAGGTGTACTTTTGGCCCTAGCTGGAGGAAATGTTTAAGGTGTCAATCTTTGAGCCTAAAAAAACCTTGGCAATGTTTTCAGAAAGTTCAAATTTTTCTGAAATAACTTCTATTCGCCGTCACAGACCTGATTATCAGATTGTATTATTCATGGGTTTGTTAATGCTATTAGGGCTAGTGATAATGTATGCTATCGGGCCACAGAGGGCCAATGTTCTTAATAATGCCTATGGCAGTGACTATAGTGACACATATTTTTTTGTAAAACAGGTGACAAGTTTAATCGTGGCCCTTGCCTCCTTTTTCGCTATGGCCTTTATCCCATACAACTTTATTACAAAGTATGCTGGCAAAATATTATTAGTGGCCATTGGAGCATGTTTGTTATTGGCAATATCTGGTTGGGCTAACCTTAGTTTTGCCCAGCAAACACTTGGAGCTACCAGGTGGTTTAATCTTGGGCCATTAGGAAGTTTGCAGCCTTCTGAGATGTTAAAATTTGCGGTATTATTATTTACTGCTGGTTTTTTGGGCGCAAAAGCCAAGCAGGGCAAACAAAATGACTTTAAAGAAACACTAGTCCCAATAGCAATTTTGACGGTTATATCCCTGATGTTTATCGTTGTGATTCAGAAGGACTTGGGGACCGGGGTGTCTCTTATTGGAATTGTTTTATCAATGTTGGTGATTAGCGGTCTAAATAAGCGCAATATGTTAATAATTTTATTTGCTACTTTGATTTTGGGGACTTTGTTTATTATAAGTTCACCCCACAGGATTGATAGGGTGGTGACATATCTTAAAGGTGATGACACTTCACAAAGTGATGCCGGTAGCTATCACATTGAGCAGGCTAAGTTGGCAATTGGCAGTGGAGGATTGTTTGGTGTGGGAGTTGGCAATAGCGTCCAATCAACCGGATATTTGCCTGAGGCGACTAATGACTCGGTATTCGCAATTATGGGTGAAACTTTTGGGTTCGTCGGCTTGGTAGCGATTCTGGCGCTTTTTCTAGCGCTACTTATGAGGCTACTAAAACAAATGGACCACCAAGTTGATATTAGGTTAAAGTTATTAATCGCTGGGACCTTTGGCTGGCTCGGTGCCCATGTTATTCTTAATGTAGCCTCAATGATTGGGCTAATCCCGCTCACTGGCATTACATTACCGCTACTAAGCTTTGGTGGGACAAGTATGGTATTTGTAACCGCAGCACTCGGCTTAGTGTTTCAACTTTCGCATTATTCAGTTCATCCATCTAACTTAAAGGAGGCGCAATATGAGAATTTTGGCAGTCGGCGGGGGATCGGGCGGTCACGTCACTCCGGTAGTCGCGGTTATACGCGAAATTAAACAATCTCATCCTAGGGCTGAAATCCGATTTTGGTGCGATAACAAATTTGCTGTTCAGGCGCGAAACATAATTTCTGATAATTTCGGCGACAGTATACCTTTCCATACAATTCTGGCCGGTAAGTTTCGACGTTATCATCATCTATCAATCATTCGCCAGTTATTATGGCCAGCCTTGGTGTGGGCGAACATTAGGGACGGATTTTTAGTCATTGCGGGGTTTTTCCAGAGTATTGCAAAACTAATTATCTGGCGACCAGATGTCGTTTTCGCAAAGGGTGGCTATGTTTGTCTCCCCGTAGGAATTGCTGCTAGATTACTACGAATTCCGCTAGTAATTCATGATTCTGATGCTCACCCAGGTCTTACTAATCTGCTTTTAAGCAAATGGGCTACGTCGATTGCGACAGGTGCACCCTTAAAGTATTATCCATATCCTGCAGAGAAAGCTAAATATGTTGGAATCCCAATTTCAACCGATTTTCATAGTTTTTCAGATAAAGAACGAATCGATGCCAGGGAGAAATGGGGGATAAGTAGTAAGTATCCATTGGTGGTTGTAACGGGTGGTGGGCTGGGCGCTAGTCGCATAAATGACGCTGTTGCATTGATTGTTGATGATTTGTTAGTTTTTTCTTCGGTAGTGCTTGTTTCGGGCATGGACCAGTACGATGAGCTAAGGTCAATTACGCCTCAAAATAGTGATCGTTTTCAGTTGCATTCTTTTGTTTCGAGTGGCATGGCGTCGCTACTTGGTGCAGCCGATGTGGTTGCAACAAGAGCTGGGGCTACGACAATTTTGGAATTAGCCGCTCTGGCTAAGCCTACAATTTTGATCCCCAACGGCAAATTAACTGGGGGCCATCAATTGAAAAATGCCGCCGTCTATCTTAAGGAGGACGCGGTCAAAGTAGTTGACGAGAATAAAATGCTTGAAGACCCTAAGATTTTGTTATCAACAATCCGAGATGTATTGTCTAATCCTTCGAGTGCACATAAGATGGCACAGTCGTTCGCCTCGTTTGCTAGGCCAAATGCTGCCAGGGATGCTGCGGATATGATTCTCGCTTGCGTCAATTAGTCTATAATAGACGTAAACATTATGATGAAATTTTTTAAGAAAAAAACAGATATTCCTAGGCGTAGACTGGAAGGCGATAGCAAGACGGCCGCAAGCCCAATTAGGCAGTTTAAGCGCAGTCAGACGCTCGTAGCGTCAGTTTCTGATGACGCTAAGTCGCCAAGGATACAAGTGCACCATCTAGTTAATAAGCGTCGACGGCTAACTAGTATTTTATTGGTTACAATCTTAGCAATATTATCGCTCTGGTTTTTAATCGGTAATTTTACTGCTACGGTGTCTGTTAGTTCGTCAGATACGACAATGGCTGTGCCAATTGAGACGGCAAAATATCAGGCAATTATTCAAGATTACTTAAGAGCAAATCCTCTGAGCCGGTTCAATTTCTTTTTAAATCAATCTGATATGACAAATTTTGCGTCAGATATAGCACCGGAGATAGAAAATGTTGTGCAAAAGTCAATGATTGGGATTGGTGTTACTGACTTTAACGTCAAAATGCGTTCACCTGTGGCCGGCTGGGAGATCAATGGCAAGCAATATTATGTTGATGCCAGTGGTATACCATTTGAGACTAACTATTTTTCATCACCTGAGGTCAAAATAATTGATAACTCTGGTGCTTCTTTGCAGGCTGGTGAGGCAAGCGTTAGCAGACGATTTTTGGGCTTCGTTGGACTCGTGGTATCACTTGCAAGGTCTAGTGGCTATACGGTTACCCAGGCGGTTCTACCTATCAACACTACTCGTCAACTCGATATAACATTAAGGGATGTCAATCTGTTGGTAAAGATGTCGATAGATCGTCCAGCAGGGGAGCAAGTAGAGGACATGAGTCGGGCAGTGAAGTACTTTGAAAGTCACGGCAAAATGCCTAGTTATATTGATGTTCGAGTCAGTGGTAAAGCTTTCTATATTTAATTAAAATATAAAAGATAAAATGGGGTACACTCCGCTCTGCTACTTTATGTTCTAAAAATGTTCGATATTAATATGCAATATGA
>CAIMUU010000073.1 GCA_903844835.1 uncultured bacterium
ATCTAGATTGATATCAAAACCAAGCTCGTAAATTCCTTGAACAATTTGTTTGATGTCGCCTCTTGCCAAAGGATCGCCACCACTTAACGTAATGGCTTTATAACCAAGTTTTTTAAGTATTGTAGCAAAGTGAATATTTTGCTCAGCCGATAACCTTAGACCTGTCTTTTCTTCATTATAGCAACCAGGACACTTCATAAAACATTGTTCGGAAACCAACATGGACATCTTATTCATACATAGATAATTATCACAAGACAGAGTCGGCTTGGCAAACATAAGAAAAATGCCAACAAAAAACCTCCGAAGAGGTTTTTAAGAATAGTCAAATTGGCTGTGGCTGTTAAATGCGTTTCGAACAGAGATTAACTTAACTCAACTTTCAAATGTGGCCACTTTTTCTGCCAATCCTTCTTTTGAATACGATTATTAAAAGTATTAATTAGCTCAGCTGTTTGGAATCTCTTGGTTGGCCGAGCTACAAGATTAACCAAATCATCAATACCATGACAAAATAAGAATTTTAATTTTCCATTTTCTAGTTTTACTGCTGTGCAAGTCGCAGTTTCAACCCAGTTAGAGATACCTTCGGCAGTTGAATTGAAGGGCTTAAAATTGTTGACATAATGCATTCTGGCCTGATTGCGAATCTCCCAATCTATATTTGGAAAGTCCCGTTTCATTTTTTCATCATAGGACCAATCGGTTTCTGGGCTAATATTTTTTGAGTCAAAATAGACTAGGTCAATGTCGCTATTTGAATGCGAATCATCACCTTCTATACTATTCCAGACTTTATTGCGCAGAAATCCTGCGCCTATCCACCAATCTGGAAGATTTAATACTTCTGCTGCATGCAATACTCGCATCATCCACTCGTCAGACTCGATTAATCGTCTAATATCTTCTTCGGTTTTAATTGTCATATTACTCATAGTATATAACTAAAAAATACTTCTGAAAAACAGAAGTATTTAGACGTGGGCATTTGGCTGGGGATTGTGGATGCGTTCCAGGAGGAACTAATCGAAAATTACGTTTTCAAAAATCATATTCGTGATTTCATCTTCGTTCATTGATTCACCGATTAATACTTCGTCCTTAACACCTAAATAATTCTTTTCATGCCACCATTCGCGCATTTCAGTTTCACCAAAATCAGCTGATTTTGATTGATGACGACGCAGAGTTTCTTCGAATGGGATATCAAAATAGTAAACGTAAGATCTACTGAACTCTTTAATCAGACTCTCTAGCATTTCTTTATGCCTTTTATTTACTAATATTCCTTCGATTATGACGTTATATCCGATATCTCTGCCGTATATTGCAATTTGCCTAATTAATTCAGTAGAAGGATTACCATCAGTCTCTTTTACTCTCAGAATCTCGCGTCTAACAACGTCTTGCGGAATTAGCATCGTATTATAGCCAAGTTTATGCTGTAACTTTTTAGCAACAGTTGACTTTCCGCTTCCAGAATTCCCACGAATGATAATTAGTTTCGATGACATATAAAAAGTATAACAAAAAATAGAGGTATTACCTCTATTTAATATTGCTTATGCTTGGCTGGGGATGAGGGATTCGAACCCCCGGATACCAGGACCAGAACCTGGCGCCTTACCGCTTGGCCAATCCCCAACATGCACATAACATTATACCTATAAAATATACTTTATTCTAGGGTTTTAGAGCCTGGATCAGAACCCGTTACACAATAGAATTCATATCATAAGTGAATAAGTTAATAGTATACAGTGGATGTTAGCTGCTACTCAGTAACGGTTAGTCCGCTCATTCTATCGACGAGGTGCCATTTGCCGTCTGGGGTTTTAATATAAATATCCGCACGGTAATCGCCTGTTCCGTGTATGTAGTTACCGCCGTGGAAATAATGAGTTGATGCAACTACATTTTCACTAGCAACGTAATCAGTATCAAGCGTTGCATAAGACTTGCTGGTTTTATTGTTTGCGTCACAAACTTCCATGGTAGTTCCAAATCCAGTGATATATGAACCATCAGACTTTTCAATTCTAGAGTATAAGCTGTTAGCTTCTGTTTTATTTTTTATACCCTTGTAAGAAAAAGTTCTAACGTCGTTAGCTTCGCTTGCGTCTGGGGATGTGGTCTGGCTCAAAGCAGCGACATAAATTGTCGATTTCCAGCCATCTAGCATTACTGGTGTGTCACTCGCCGTGCTGGTGCATTCAGATAATATTATTCCGTCGTTACTCTTTATAACATTACCCGATATTGCTTTGGAATTTGATTTAAAGATAACGCCAAAAGACCAGAGCATTGAAAATGTGAATACAATTATTAGGGTACCCCAAAATATGAGGGATATTTTTATCAGTGGACGGATAAATGCGAAAAATAGCTCAATGCACCACAGTATTAAAATAATCCAAAAACCTAATCCTAACCCAATTTTCCAAAAAGCAATAATAAGCGAAATAGTTGCTAGTATCGCAAAAATAAGTATTTTTTTTGTATGATTTTTTGTGCCATTGTCGTTCATAAAATTTATCTCCTAACTAATATCTATAATTATATACTAATTTCAGCGAATAATTAGTATGGGCAGATTGACTAAGTATTATAAGAAGAGTACTATTAAATTAGCAGATTGTATATCTGCGGCACATAATCAACAATTTGTCTTGAGTAGTAGTGTAAGCATTGATATATATACCGTATTTGGACGCTTGGTATATATGGAGCTAGTAGCGTAACCGGGCCTACAACAGTATGTTTTACGTATGTTGTTTTTTTGATATCCTAGCCCGGAAGGTCTAGGATTTTTTTAATACATAATATTTAACAGCATTACTACTCCGATTATTAAAGGGGTTGTAATGCGCATGCTTAGAAATATTAAGAATTATTTTATTTCGGCTATTTTTATAGTCGCTGTCCCTTTTTGTGCTTTGCTGACTAGCTCCTTGGTTGGTGCAACTGGTTATGCCACAGATATTACAATTTCTGGCCTAAACATCAGCACTAACCAAGAACGAGCAAACGCTGGCTTAGCGCCACTATCATTAGATTCGCGCTTAAGTGCTGCGGCATATGACAAAGCAAACGATATGATTGCCGATAATTACTGGGCCCATTATTCACCAGATGGTGCTTCGCCATGGACTTTTATCTCGGCTAGTGGCTATGACTACTCTTCGGCCGGTGAAAATTTAGCCAAAGATTTTACTACCTCAAGCGGCGTTATCGCCGGTTGGATGGCTAGCCCAGCTCATAAGGTAAATTTACTAAAGTCGACATACGTTGATGTCGGCTATGCAATTGTAAATGGGACTCTACTTGGTTCGGACACGACAATAATAGTTGCGATGTATGGCACACCTCCGGCGCCTGCACCAACTCCAGCGCCCGTAGTCGAATCGTCCCCTACAGAAGTCACAAGCCAACAGGTTGACTCTAAACCGACAACTGATCAACCGGAAATTGTCAGCGAGGCCAAACCGATAGTTGCACCTACTGTCAGCGAAAGCCTTTCGGTATCATCTGAGCAAATTGCGCCATTAACCGCATCTGAGCCTGTGGTGTCAGTGGAGCAAACTGCTCTGCTTGGTCAGGTTGAGGGTGCGACATCATTTGTGTCTGGAGGCAGTGCAAGTGTTATGACGGATGGCCTAGCCAGTCTAGGTCGAGAATTTTGGAAGATTATCACCGTGCTAGGTATAATAATGCTGTTTTTTGCAGCAAGAAGTGCTCTGTCTAGCCAGAGGGACAAAGGAGGCTATCTTCGAATCTAATTGAAAATAGCTGGCAATATATTTTTTTACCCCTGTTTTTATAGAGGTCTATTGAGTTGTTTAAAAATAGTAGTAAAATATACTTGTAATAGGTTGTTAATTTGGAGGTAAATATACCTTTGTTTGCATAAATATAGAATTGATTATTGAACGTATTCATAGCAGAATATTTTAGATAAGTAGTTAAAGTTTGAAATAATGATATTTTTGTAAATTCATCCACTTTTTGGAGTTTAGGGAGAGATATATGCGAAAAAAGTTTTTAATGTTTACGGCATTTATACTTGCTTTTGCGAGTTTTAGTGTCTTTGTGAAGGCGCAAGATGTTAATGCAACATCAGATCGTAATATTACAATCTGCCATCGTGGTGACAATACTAAGCAACCATATGGTCCCAAGTCAAGTTCGGTTGATCGGGATTCAATTGTTAAAGATTCTGGCCATTCTGAGCACACTGGCAAGTTGGCTTCAAGTGAGGCGGTGGCCGAAGCTATTAAACACGATGGCAAAAAATGGGGCGATATAATCCCGCCTTTCCAGTACGTGGATTCTTCTCATCATAAGCAGGACTTCCCTGGGTTAAATTACAATACAATTGGCCAGGCGATGTTGGCTAATAATTGCCAATATGTGTTAACTACCCCATCACCAGTAACATTTACTGACCCAACTTGTGATGTTAACGGGACCTATACTATTCCAGTAACTACTGGTATTGACTATAAGATTGATGGCAACGTTATTGCTAGCGGTACTTATAACAATATTGCAAATGGTGGCTCTGTAACGGTAATTGCAGTCGCAAAGACTGGATATACAATTAACAGTTCAGCCACGGCTTCATGGTCACACAGCTTTACTGCCCCAGATGAAGACATCTGTCATCCGGACGTAACGGTTGTGCCAGAAGCTGTAAGTTTTGTAGACCCAACTTGTGAAACCGACGGGACATATACAATTCCATCTACTGTCGGAGTCAAGTATTATATCGATGATTCTGAAGTTTTGGCTGGAGAATATTCGATTGATGAAGACACTACTTTAACGATTAATGCAGTCGCTGAGGACGGTTATGTGATTGATGGCGCTACTACAAAAGAGTGGAGCCACAGTTTTGAGATTCCAACAATTGACGAATGTGTCCAAGGTGTAGCATCCGTAACTCCAGCTCCTGTTGTGTTCACGGCACCTACATGCGATACACTTGGCTACTATACGATTACCGGTACAACTGGAGTCGAATACTATGTTGATGGCCAAGTTGTTGCTGCTGGGAAGCATACTGTTGCAAACGGCAAGACAGTAGTTGTTACTGCTGTTGCCGATACGGAATTAGGCTATGAGACCAAAGAAGGGGCAACTAATCAATGGTCATATACCTTTACCGCAAAAACAGATTGTGTACTAGGAGCAAGCACTGATGAGCCTTCGGTTCTACCAGAGACCAGCGGCGACTCAACTGCTGTCGGTCTTACATTATTAACTGTGATTTCGGGCTTTGTTGTATCACTTGGCGCGATTGCGCGACGGATATTCGCTCGCCAAATCTAGACGCCTAGAAGTGAGCTATGCAAAAAGTTCGTAACATAATTTCGAAGACACCACTCATTTTTAGAGTGGTGTCTTTGTATGTGTTTATGTATTTCTTGATATTTATAATAACTTTTGTCGGCCAACTATTAAGACAATCAGACTATGGTGTGCCGTTTGTATATCACAAGCCGGTGGTCTATGGTGATATTGTGTTAAAAAAAATCATTGATGGCCAACCGATTTCGTTTGCAGTGGAACGGCTGAATATTGCACTGCCCGTTAAGGATGGGGCTTATAGCGCAGATATTGGTGGCTGGACTCTGTCTGATGATGCCGTTTATTATGCCCAGATGACTGCTCTGCCTAATAATCAGCGTGGCAGTACGCTTATTTACGGTCATAACCAAGACAAAGTAATTGCCAGGTTGTCGGATTTAGTTGTCGGCGATTTAGCAACTATTACTACAGAAAATGGTCACATATTTAAATATACCTACGTCAGTGATGCGATTGTTCCGCCAGATTTAACAACTATACTGTATGATAATCCAGATCAGCCAAGGCTGACGGTTATGACTTGTGAGGGAATTTGGAGCCAAACTCGAAGATTGATGTATTTTAATTTGGTTGAGGCTGAATAAAATGGAATTTATATTATCAACTCCCCTATTAATATTTGCAGCAGTTATACTGGCTATATTTGTTATTCTACAAATATATATTGACACCAAAGATATTATTCAATCCAATAAAATTCAACGAGAATTGATAGCGATTGCAAAAAAGCAGTCCGAAAAGACATTTGGGGTAATAATTGAGTTATCTCATTCGGCCGAGACGGCCATTCCACTGCTCGAACATTTAATGAGTCAAAATTACTCAAAGCTCGTAGTCATTATTCTAATTAAAAAAACTGCTGGCAAAAAATCTAAAATAACGCTTAACAATTTTAGAAAAGTCAGTCATATGCGCAACCTGCATATTATTATGCACAGCAAAGGGTTGAAGCTTGAAAACGTTGTTCGTCGTTTTGGGCCAATTGACTTGGTGATGTTGATGAAAGTTAGCCAGAGATTATCAAGCAATTTTTTCACACTTGCATCAATTGGGGCTTTGTCGATGTTAGATGGATTTGTTATGATGCCACGCCGTCATCTAAGACTAGGTAATCCCATGACTAGTGCCTTGATTGCCCAAAGAAGCATATTATGGCAGCAAATTAGTAGCTTATTTGGTGCAAAAGCGCCACTCTCGTCGCTCACAGATGGCTTAATCTATAGTCAAAGATCATTAGAATATGATGAAGCGGGAAGATATTCACGCCTAGAGGCTTGCCGGGGTATTTATATTTCTGATCAAGTTCCGACGGAATCTTGCATTGAATATATTAATCAGCAGATTGACGTTATTGTTGGCTATTTGCGGTCAAGATATGGGCTATTAATATTAATGCTGACTATTGCCGTAGCGTCTATTAAGATAATATTGTTGGGCTTAGATTTATTTATGATTTTGGCAATAATTATTTTAATTATGTATAGTTTAGCAAGCCTGACTGCGCAACTTAGGTTGAGGGGTTATAAATTGATGGAAAATATTAATCTAATTTTAATTACGCCGTTTAGCCTTATGTTTTTGATTTTTACCTATATTTTAGGCTTTATGAAATACGTCGTTTTACTAATGGCAACGACTAAAAATTAAAATTACTTAGTGAAAGTGTTTACGAGAATGATTAAAGCGATGATTGATAGAATCATATACTCTAATACCGTGTCGCGATTAAGCTCGTTTTTTGTAGCGTGAATCAGGCCATTCCCAGTTACGTAAAACAGTAAAAAGATTGTTGAAGCGATTAATGAGATGTCGTGGAAAAAGATAATTACGACTACAAAAATTGAGCAAATAATAACATTGTATATGGTATGAAATTTTTGTGACTGATGATGAATTTTTTTCATAGTACAACTCCAATTCCGCTAACAATTGTCAGGACAAGAACAGCAACCAGAACTAACATTTGACCGATTGGGTGGGCGCGTAGCCAGATGTCGCGCAGGCCGCGCTTTTGTTGTCTCCAGATAAGCGTGTGTTTCATGATAAACAACAAGATTAGCGTGCAGATTAGCAAGATGGAAACCTTTTGGCCCCAGTTGAGTGCCGTATAGAACTTGATTGGTAACGATATCTCGGACCCGGCGACAGTCCCTATGTTATTATCGCTGGTTGCGGTTGGTTCAGCCTGAGTTTGTTGGTCTGGGGCTTGGGCGCTTGAGTCAACAGTCGAAACCGTAGTTGGCTGACTAGGACTTGATGTTTGGGTAAGGTTTGGGGTCGGAGACTGAGCTACTTGAGGAGTAGTTTGGTCCAGGGTTGGTTCACTATCCGTATCTGGAGAAGCTGATGCAATATTTGATGAAGCAGTGGTGCCATACATAGCCACAACAAGCGAGGTTTCGGATCCAAGTAGTGTGCCGTTGACAATGGCAAAACCAACATCTTGGTAGTTCGAGTTGAGGACATTATCGCGGTGTAAGGCGCTAGTCATCCAGCCGTCAACAACACCTACAGAAGTGTTAAAATCTTTGGCTAAATTTTCACCAGCTGCAGAATATTGATAACCTGCATCCATGATAAAGACCCAAGGTGTTGTGCCATCAGGCGCAACATGGGCCCAATAGTTGTCGGCGAACATATCATTGGCCTTAGCAAGAGCTGCCAGATTAAGTTTTGGGTTGAGGCTAAGTGAAGCTAGCCCGTTGTCGTTGCGTTTTTGATTACTGATGCTGAATAAATCCTCAATATTTATATTTGTTGAGTAGCCTAACACCCGAAGTTGTCCGGCGGTAACAATGTTATATAAAAGCGGAATAGAAATAAAAATGGCTAGAAAGATAATTAACCCTGTTGACCTTAAGGCAACTGGATGAAACTTATTCTTTCTATTAGGAATAAACCAGTGGTATATTTTCATATTGTTTTTATTTTTTAAATCTTACATTAGCATTATATATCAATAACTCGTATATAGTAAAGAAATTTTTTAAGATGATTATATATTAATCGTTGTAGAAATTGCACGGTGGTCAGAGCCGCCGTCGGCAGAAATTTCAAAATTGGAAATTTTGATTTCAGGGGAAATATACATATGGTCGATTTGAATTAGGCGGATACTTGGTAGCCACTCGGCACCTCTGAATTTTGGTGTTGTCGTTGGCCGGTGCTTGCTATCGGCGTCGACTAACCTAGTATTTGATTCAAGCAACTTCAATGTAGAACCACTCGCCATCTCAACTGCTCGACTGGCAATGATTGGCGAGACGCTCTGTGTAATTTTGGCGATTGGCTTGCTTCGTAAAAATGTTGCTGGCCATATATCTGTGCCATGCATAGCATTAAAATCACCCAAGACCATCGTCGGTATCTGAGATTGGTTAATTATCTTTGATAAATCGGCAACCTGTTTCAGTCTGGTTGACTCTTGCCTATCGTCTAGATGGAGACCAATAATTCGAATTTTTGGGCTATTTTTATCGATGTCGATTATGGCGGAGAATGCGTTGCGGATATCTGCAAGGCGAATTATCTCAAATTTATCAATTGGTAATTTACTTAGTAGCATTAAAGATAATTTGTCGGTATATGTATCGGTCCGTAAGTAGGTGTCATCTTGGTATGGCACGCTACGAATCGTATAGCCAAGTTTGGCCAATTGTTTAGCATGGGTGATATCATCAAGAGTCGCCTCGCTATGGGCTTCGAGCAGTACCAGAATATCGGCATTTAGTTTTTTGATTGCCAAAAAAATTTTATCAGGCGTTCCACGACGCTTGGCCCCACTGTGGCTGAGTCTACCTTCTATATTCCAAGATGTAATTTTTATCTTCATATTGCGACTATTGTTGACCTGACGATAGCTATTATATAGGTGTATTTGAAATGTCGCTACTGGCTATTATATTGATTCTAACTATCTTTAAGGGTATTTTCAGCCCAAAGGGCTATAAATTAGTGTAAGGAGATATTTATGGAAAAAGAAATTAAAGAAGAAAAAGTTGAGGCTCAGGCACTAGTTGCGCCAAAATATAATACTACCGTTTTTGTGCTTGCGCTTACAACTAGCGTACTACTAGCTGGAGCATTAATTGCAATCTGTAGTACGGTTATTTTGAGAGACCATCATGATTCATGGCGCAGCCGACCCGGCCTGGTTGTAATTGATCAGCAATTCGGTCCAAGAATGATGACTCGCCGATTATTTTAGGCTTGAAATGTTAACCAGACCTTCGTGGCGTTGGCCAGCAAAGATGATGGTTGGTATTTTGACGGTCTTGATTTGGTCTTCAACGATTTTGTAGTTTTGGTTGATTATATCTGTAATTTCCTGGCTGGAAACTTTGCTATCAATTTGTGTAATCTGTTCGGCTGAATAGCCGATATCACCTAACCAAGTATGGATTAGGTCAACAGTTTGGGGTTTGTCCATTAAAGTATTAATTAAAATTTGATAATAAATGTCGTCGGTATTTTTCCAAGTAAATATTCTTTCTAGGAGTTGCCAATCAGCTGGTGTCGTTAGTCCGTCGAGCGGAGTTAGCTTAATTGTTTCAAGATAGCTGGCTATGGTATAAGAGTTCGGAAATTTGTATTCGCCGGCAGTATAAGGGTTTTTGATTGGGTATGCGATATAGGTTAGATTATATTTATTTTCAAAACTGGCGTCTTTGATGTTTCTAAATAAATGGCCACAAACCGAACAGCCTGGGTCGATAACCTCTAGAGCAGTTGGCTTCGAATCATCTTTGGCGTGATAATACGATACATTTTGTGGTAAATAGTCGTTAGCATCCCAATTCTGCAGACGAGTTGGGATATTGGCAATAGTGTTTGCAAATTCGCCTGCTCGGTTGGCTACCCAGTCAAACGGCTTGCCTTGTTTTAGGTAGTCCCAAAAGCTAATCTGGGCCTTATCGATTGAGCAGGTTTCGGATGTCAGGCTACAAGCCGAAGCTTCGCTTGGCGTACAAGTTCCCCAGACAAAGAGGTTGAGACCAGCATTAAGGGCAGTCAGTAAACTCCAAATAGTTAGAATGACCAAGGCAAATGAGGCTACCTCGATGCCGACATCGGCCGTCTTAACTAGTTTGGGGGTACGTTTGGCGACATGGCTTAGGAGTTTACTTTTTGCTTCTTCCTTAAAAGAGGTATCACAAGCTCGAAAAGTGATTCGATGAAGTGTACAGTCCCAAGCTTTTTTGGCTAATTTGCGATATCTTACCGAAAAAATACTGATAATTGCTAAAACGATAAATGCAGCAATACAAAACATATAATTTTCCCCTATAAATACTTTTTTAGTGTTTCAAGTGTTTTTGCAATATCATCTTCTGTAGTGTGAAGTCCGATTGAAAAGCGTAGCAGTGGCGGAAGTTTTAGTGTTTCAAGCAAGTAGTAATGGCAACAAAAATAGCCACTACGGACCATAATGCCAGATTCGGATAGAAATATCGCCAAGCGATGAGCGTCAATTTTGGGGCTGTAACAACTAATGACCGATGATGGTGATTTGTTTAGTAATTTTATGTCTGGTATGTCTGACAAACCTTCAAACAATTGGCCTGCGAGCTTGGCAATATATTCAGTTGGTTTTTTGCCCTGGACTTTTAGTGTACCTAGCCATTCGATTGCGCGCTTGAGGCTAATTATCTCTGCGTAGGCTTGCAGACCTGGCTCGAGCCAACTTGACATGTCATCTGGTAATAAATTGTAGTTATCGTGTGATACTGACGTAACCATACCGCCACCGATGAACGTAATAATCAAAGAGCTGAGTAGGCTCTTTTTGATAACAATCACACCCAAACTAGCGGCATATAGTTTGTGTGCAGAAAAGCAAATTGCATCAGCCATACAGCTGGCCAGAATGCTACTGCTATGAGCCATGGTTTGAGCGGCATCAATAATCACGATTCCGCCATTATCGTGAACATCCTTAACTAGTTGTTTAATATTTAACAGCAAGCGCCCATCGATATTAGAAGTGGCGTTGACGACAACGATTGCTTTACTGATGTCGGCAGTTGTATAAATTAGGCTACCATCATCGGCTCGACTAAGGACTGTTCGAGGAATATTCAGTCGTTTAGCTAATTCGATAGTAGGTAGAAATACTGAATTATGTTCAATTTCGCTGGTAATCACCTGCTGGTAGATGCCGGCTGGTAATTGGCTCAAGATTAGATTAATGCCAAAAGTTGTATTTAGAGTAAATGAACAGACATAATCCTTTTTGGGCAAAGCTAGATAATCGATAACAATATCACGAGTTTCTTCGACTTCAAAACTAACCTTTTGTCCCCATTTGTATTTAACACGGCTACCACAAGCCCCATAGGTCTGGTAATAGTCAGTCATAGCGTCAATTACGGGTTGTGGTCGCAAACTTTGGCAAGCGCTATCCATATAGATATTGCTATCTTTTAGATAGTTAAATTCAGGTAGCCGATTGGCTATAGTTGGATTAGATTTGATCTTTCGATTAAACAATTTAAACACCTCA
>CAIMUU010000074.1 GCA_903844835.1 uncultured bacterium
CATAATAATTTATTCTCTCTTTATTGACACAAAAAGTGTCTCGTAAAACACATTATACGCTACATGTAGCGTATATACTATATAATAATCTATAGTTAGTTTAGTTTAGCAAGCAGTTGGTCGTGTGTCAATAACATTTTTTGGCCATCTCTTCGCTCAACTAATTCATATTCATTCGTTTCAAGCATTCTATCACTCACCGTCACGCGATAAGGTATGCCCATCAACTCACTGTCAGCAAATTTCTGGCCAGGATGAGCTTCGCGATCATCATAAATAACTTCAATTCCTGCACCCGTTAGCTCATCATACAACTTATCAGCACTAACCACTGCCGCTTCCCCACCGATTCTTACTAGATAAACCTTAAATGGCGCAATATTTGCTGGCCAGACTAGACCCTTTTCGTCACTAAACTTCTCAACAATAACACCCATCAGGCGCGTAATGCCTATGCCATATGAACCTAGGAAAACAAACTGCTTCTTACCTTCCTTGTTGGTATAGGCAAAATTCATATCTTCACTTTTCTTTGTCCCAAAATTGAAAATATTACCCACTTCAGCACTCTTCACCTTTTCTAACTCTTCTCGCTTAATCCCAAGGTTGGCCAAACTAGCGTCATCCATAACCTCTTCGTTAATAGCAATATTCTTCTGACGATGAATATATATGGTATCCTCGCCGGCTTCACAGATAGTTTGAAATTCATGACTAAATTGCGTAAAAGCGCCGCCACTTGCAAAAGTCATATAGGTATCACTGCCAATGCCTAGTCGCTCAAATACGCGATTATAGGCTTTGATTGTATCGTCGTAAAACTTATCGTGTTGCTCTTCGTCTAAACTACAAGAATACATATCCTTCATAACAAATTCACGACCACGAATAATACCGCTTTTTGATCTTAGCTCGTTACGGAATTTGTTTTGGAATTGGTAGACATTCATTGGCAAATCTTTATAACTTTCAAGGTATTGCTTAAGCATCTCAATAATCGCCTCTTCGTGCGACCAAGCAAAACCAACTTCGGTACCATCTTTTAGTTTTGACTTAAACCAAATATCAACTGCCTTGTCGTCCCAGCGACCAGTCGTCTCCCATGTCTCTTTCTTTTGCAGGCTACTCATGATTAGTTCTTGGCCACCAACAGAATCCATTTCTTCACGAACAATCTGTTTGATTTTTTCTAATACCCTTAGCCCAAGCGGAGCATAAGCATACACACCAGCCATAACCTTATGGACAAAGCCAGCTCGCATCAATAGCTGAGCATTTTTTGAAACCTCGTCAGAAGGGATATTTTTGCTAGTTTTCGTAAATAAATTAGATATACGCATATTACTTACCTAGTGTAGTCAAAAACGTTGGATTAATAAAGAGTATATAGTATGCAATAGCGTTTTTCGTGATATGGAGCAAGATTGACGGCCACAAACTGCCAGTTGTTTGGCGCAACAAACATAATATTATGCTAAGTGCAAAAGTATCAATTGCCAAAGCCCACTGACCGTGTACTGCTCCAAATATTATGCTAGTTACCAAAATGGCAGCCCAAATTGGAACATGCTTCTTTAATTTACCGAACAAATAGCCCCTGAATAGTAGCTCTTCGGCAACTGGAGCAACCACCACTAGGGTTGCAAAGGCCAAGATAAATTCATACCTTTGACTTAAATTGCTAAAACCAACATCCTGAACTTCTTTTATATTTATCCAAGGGAAAATATTAGTAAGTAGTAGCATTAATACTGACGAAAGGATCACATAGACAATCAAGCCCGCCGGTGTAATTATAATGTCTGTCCAAGTCGGCAACTTTACAAGTCCTAACTCTGCCCGACTTATACGAATTTTTTTTGTTAATAATGGCAAACCGATAACAAACAACAAAGCAACAATGTATAAAATTGTCGCCAGAATAGCATTTGCAAGAGATTGGCTAATCTGACCCAAGGGAGCACCTAATTGATACAGTAATTGCCATACGCCAACAACTAAAGCTTGCGCTGCAAAAAAGCCAATTAACACCCAGGCTGGGAAAGCTATTAAAAGCCACCATTTGTATTTTTTTACTCCAGACACAACTGGGTTATCGGCACTATCTGGCGTTTGTTTATAAGAGTTTGATGACGTCATTGATTGATATTACCAACATTAAGGCCATCAGCGAATAAAAACCAATTGCCTGAATTTTTTCTTCCCGCTCTTTTGTCAATTTTTTCTTAAATAATTTAAATACAGCCATTGTTGACCACCTACCACCATCGAGGGCTGGGATTGGCAACACATTCATGACGGCCAAAGATAATGAAATAATTGCCGTCAAGAATAATACCTGTGTAATACCGCCCCTTACGGCCGATGGGAATATCGTGCCAACAATGCCAATCGGACCAGTTAGGCTATCACCTGCCGACTGAATTCCAGAAGTAAAAATACTACCAATTAAGTTCCCAAGGCCCTGAATCGTCACCCAAGTAAATTGAGCGGCAGTCGCAAAGCCTACAAATGGAGCCGACCAAGTTGATTTAATGAAATCAGTCTGCACTAAACCTGCTCCAATAATGCCACCCGCACTCTCTTGGCCTAGTGTTAACTTTACACTTTGCTGTGAGCCATTTCGTTCATAAACCACAACAACCTCTTGACCAATTTTCTGTTTTGACAATTCAACCATACCGCTAACAGTCGAGACAGACTGTCCATCAAATTGAATAATTTTATCGCCAACTTTCATACCAGCCTTGTCGGCTGCAAAATTTTTTGTTAAATAGGCAATTTCAATTGGCTGGCTGACGATTGTTGTGTCGCCGACCATCGAGGCCTGGTTGGGTATCACCTTTGGCATGCCAGTTACTGCCAAGATCGACAACAAGACTGCCGCAACTAACCAATTCGTCACGATACCAGCTAATAGAATTTTGGTTTTTTGCCAAAAAGTAGCTGCACCATAATCACCTTTTTTGTCAGCTTCATCATATTCCCCCTGAAGCTTTACAAATCCACCAAGTGGCAACCAATTTAAGGACAGCAACACGCCATTTTTTAACTTTTTCTTTACTGCCATCGGCGGCATACCAATGCCAAATTCTTTGACAACAACATCATTTTTCGAAGCCGCAATCGCATGACCCAGCTCATGCACTGCTACAAGCGCGACTAGTAACATCAGTCCAATAATAATTTCAAATATGATCACAATTACTACCCCCCAAAACGCCTTGATCGATGATTATATTCATTTATTATATTAGTAACATCGTCTTTTGTCATGTCTGGCCACATTTTCTCAATAAACATTATTTCGCTATACGCCGTTCGCCATAGCATAAAATTTGACAAGCGCTGTTCGCCACTAGTTCGGACAACAATGTCAATTGGCGGAATATCCGGAGCATATATATTGCGATCAATTAATTCTGGTGTAATGAGGTCTGCCTTTATGCCCGACTCAACAATTTTCTTGACGGCATCGGCAATTTCAAGCTGACCACCATAATTAAAACATACCGCCAAAGTGCCTGCAGTATTATTGATAGTTTTGGCCTCAGCTTCATCAATAGCTTTTATAATTTTTGCCGAAAGACCCTGGCGTGAGCCCAAAATTCTTAAACGAATATTTTTTTTGTCAAACTCGGGCAAATCAGATGTTAGTAGTCTCAACACCAGACCCATCAATTTAGCTACCTCTGCCTTACTGCGCTTCCAATTTTCGGTACTAAAAATATAGATTGAAGCATACTCAACTCCGGCCTCAAGAGTAGC
>CAIMUU010000075.1 GCA_903844835.1 uncultured bacterium
CCTAAAAGATCGGATGATTATGAATTACTACAGATAATTGATAATCATATTTATAATTTATCGCAGGCCCTTAGTACAAAAAATACTGTCAGAGCTGCATTTGAAGCGGCATGGTTGGCGCACTCTGTGACTGATGGCCTGACGCCGGCTCATCATTACCCGCTTAGCGACAAAATCAAGGAGCTGTTTGGGAAGTTTCATAATGAACTCCAAAGTTTGACCGACAAGAACGTCATTAGAGGCAAAAACCGTCGTGATACAATATCAAAAAATTGGCGATACTGGGGCGCTGGTGGAATATTTACGACTCATTTGATGTATGAAATGGGTGTTGCATCCGCTATCGCAACCGAAAAATTTGAATCCTTCTCAGTAACTCAGCAGGATATTGATAATTTAGTTCGATATGGCTATCGGGCGACATTTTTGGAATCAGTTCATAAAGTAAGCGAGTTAAATATGTATAATGATTACTCCAAAACTGGCTGGACAACCAGTTTAGCTAGGGAAACGAGAGAAAAGCTCTTGCCGGAAATTATTCGAGCTGTTACATTGGCTTGGTATTATGCGGCAGTAATTAACAAGGCAGAAACATCATGAATGTTAGAATAATTGCTGGAAAATTTGGTGGAAGAATAATCCAAGCGCCCGAAGGTAAAGTCACTCATCCAATGAGCGAGCGAGTTCGAAGTTCAATGTTCAATATATTAGGTGATGTAGTAAAAGGGGCAGAAGTCTTGGATGCTTTTGCCGGGACTGGTTCTTTGGGCCTAGAAGCGCTTAGCCGAGGCGCAATTAATGCTACATTTATTGAGCGCGATAGGTCGGCATGCCTTACATTGAGGCAAAATATTGAAACATTAGCGGTTGGTGATAATTCAACAGTTTTACAGATGAACGTGGCTTCATGGATTACAAAAAATCCGGACAAATTATTCGATGTAATTTTTACAGACCCACCCTATAATGACATGCAGTTTTCCACAGTTTCAAGATTATGTCAAAAATTACGTCCAAATGGCTTTATGATACTATCATATCCAGGTAGAGGTGAAGTACCGCCCGTTGATGGAATTGTTGTGGTGGACAATCGTAGTTACGGAACCGCGGCCCTAGCATTCTACCAAAAGAAATAGCGGCTTTATGCCGCTATTTTATTTGTAACTCAAAGACTATTATTATCTTAACAAATCAACTCATTACAATAGTGTATATCTTATAGGTTTTTTGTAGAGTCCACCGTGTCAAAATTGACAGGCGGACTCTAAGTCGATTAATATTGGAATTTCTTCCAAGTCCAACTAGGCTTTATTGGTCGACTTGGCCAACTTTCATTTATAGTTGAGCCGTCGTCAATTGAGAATGCCACTACTGTTACATAGTCAATTTTCAAAATATCGGGATTACGCCCGACTTTAAGATAATTGTTTTGGGTTGATACAACCCAATTGTAAACGGCTTCCTTCCCATATCTGTCTCGTCCATAGAAGTACACTGTTACACCGTCTTTTTGTCCAGGAAAATTCCAGGACACAAATATTGTGTCATGATTGTACCTTGCTGTAACGTTTGTGACAGAACCAGGCCTGTTGTCTACCACATCTCCAGTTGTTGCTGCCATAACAGCAGTAAATGCTGAAGCTGCTATAGAAAATACTATAACTGCAATAATAAAAAATCTTTTCATAAAACCCTCCATAATTCTACTTAAAATTTTTATGACATAAGTCATAGCCACATCAAGTAGTCAGAAGCAGCCGTCAGATAGCCATATAGGTAAACTGGCGTGCCGCCTCTGAAGATGGAGAGATATACACTGTAATGATTTGACTTGTTAAGGATTCTCAAGTGAGATTAATAAATATTCACTTGACACTCACATAATAACACAAAACACAATAATAGTCAATAGTAAACACAATCAATAAGACAGCCAATCAGCTGCCTTTTTAGTTTGGTACGCGCGAGAGGACTCGAACCTCCACATCTTTACAGAAACCAGCAC
>CAIMUU010000076.1 GCA_903844835.1 uncultured bacterium
AACGAACAGAATCAACGAAAAATCATGGAATTAAAAATTAACCAAAATGTAATAAAGGAATAATTATGATTTCATTATTTAACCGAAAAAATAAAACTGGCGGCAATACAGGCTTCACCGTCACCGAATTAATTATAGTCATAGTCGTTATCGGTGTTCTAGCAATCGCTTCACTAGTTTCTTACGCTGGAATAGCAAGACAAGCTGCAGGAACGACTTTAATGTACGACTTAATTGAATCGGCACGTCAATTAGAGACAGACAAGGCTCGCAATGATATCTACCCAGCGACAGTCGGCGCTGCGAATAATAGTGCTGGATTGTCGAAAAGTCCAAACACCGTCTATCAATACAATGTCGTGGGCAAAAATTATTGCCTAGGCGCATCATATCTTACAGACCCATCAGCCACCTATCGAATAACAAGTGATACAAATTCAGTTAGCGAAGGCTCGTGCGCTAATTCATGGAAAGTTATTGGCGCCGGCGCAAATGGTATGTGCGGCATCAACTTCAATAATGCAACATATTGTTGGGGCAGTAATTATGATGGCGCAATCGGAGACAATACATATACCGATAGGATATCTCCTACTCTGATTTCCGTTGGTGCTATACCAGCAGGCGTATACCTAACATCTATCGACATGGGCGATGATCATTCCTGCGGAATTGGTTCAAATAACAGAATATACTGCTGGGGTGCAAACTGGGCAGGTCAAGGTGGTACCGGAGCCACTTCACCTTCATATAACAAAACAGCAACAGTTGTCGCGACTGGTGCAATACCAGCTGGTGTAACTATTAAGAGTATTGCCGCTGGCAGTCTTCATACGTGCGCGTTAGGCTCGAATGGCAGAGTTTATTGTTGGGGTTATGGAGCGGATGGTGCAATCGGCAACGGTGCTTTTTCAAACGCAACATCACCAGCTCTAGTGTCAACAGGAGCAATCCCTGGTGGCGTAACTATCGAAAGTATCAAAGCAAGTAACGGTTTCACTTGCGGACTTGGCTCAAATGGCAAGGTTTATTGTTGGGGTGATAATTACCTTGGACAGCTCGGCGACAATACTACCACAAATCGCAATACTCCAGTCGCAGTCCTTGCTGGCGCAGTCCCTGGAGGCGTAACATTAAAAAACCTGACTGTTGGAGCATACCACTCGTGTGCAACAGCTTCAGATAACAATGTATATTGCTGGGGATTCAATGCTATGGGTCAACTTGGTAGCGGCAATACTACAGATAGCAAAATTCCAGTAAAATTGCTATCTGGCGAAATACCTGGCGGCACTACATTGACATCACTTGAAGCTGGCTGGTATTTTACCTGCGGCATTGGATCTAACGATCTAACCTACTGCTGGGGTGATAACTCATATCAAGAAATCGGTAATAGTAGCGTAAGTAGTGGTACATCGCCAATGGCGGTAACTGGCGTGTCATTGCCAAGCGATACAAAAATTAGTCAATTATCCGGCGGCGTCTCATATATGTGCGGCCTAACAAAGGCAAGCGGCACTACATATTGTTGGGGTGATAATATGAGCGGCCAACTCGGCATCGGTATCACCAACAACAAAAATGCTCCTGTTGCAGTTTCGCGCGGCTCTATGCCTGGTGGCGTAACGGTTCAAAAAGTCTCCACTAGCAACTTCCATTCTTGCCTATTAGGTTCTGACGGAAAAACTTATTGTTGGGGTTACGGCCTCAGAAGTGAACTTGGGAATGGCACCGACGGAATGAGCAACGTACCAGTTACAGTCGTCCAGGGCGCAATACCTGGTGGCGTTACCGCTACTGACGTAGTAACCGGATGGGGACATACTTGCATACTTGGAACTAATGGCTGGGTATATTGTTGGGGCGATGGCACCAACGGCCAACTTGGTAACGGAGCAAACGGTAGTAGCAATACACCAGTTGCAATATCCCAGGGTGCAATACCTGGTGGCGTTACGCTAACATCAATTGTTCAAGGTGGAAATTTCACTTGTGCATTGGGTTCAAATAGTAAAGCGTATTGTTGGGGTGATAATATTTGGGCTGTCTCTGTAGGAATCGGTGACGGTACTACCCTAGCCAGAAATACACCAGTTGCGGTCGCCCAGGGCGCAATGCCTGGTGGCGTAACAGTTAAATCGCTAGCAGTAAGCGGCATTGCAGGCTTCCATATGTGCCTAATTGGCTCAGATGACAAATCGTATTGTTGGGGAAAGAACTGGGCAGGAGCATTAGGAGATGGTACTCAAACAGATAGAACATCTCCAGTCGCAGTCCTTGCTGGCGCAGTCCCTGGTGGCACTACTCCAAAATCTATAAGTGTAGGGAACTATCATACCTGTATGGTCGGCTCGAATGATAAAATTTACTGCTGGGGACTAAATAATAGTAGTGAGCTCGGTGTAAGTGGTGGATTCAGAACAACACCTGTCGCTACATTAACCGGATCAATGCCAGCTGGCGTAATTAAATCAGTATTCGCAGGCCGCGACAAAACATGTGCAATCGGATCAAGCGACCGAGCATATTGTTGGGGCAGTAACCAGTTCGGCAACCTAGGCGTTGGCGTATGGAGTGACTATAACTACAACCCCGTAACAGTAGCTAACGGCGAAATGCTAACCGGAACATTCAAATCAGTTAGCCCAGGCTTCTTGCACTCATGCGGCGTATCCCTAGATAACAAGGCATATTGCTGGGGATCTGGCTATCGCGGTGGATTACTAGGAAATGGCGCTATTGATTTCCTCGGCTACCCAAAGCCAATCGCAAGTTTCTAAAAACAAGCAACCAATAAAAAAGAACTGCCAGATATAAAATTATCTGGCAGTTTTAAATTCATGATTATTTCTTTAGTTTTTAATCCGCGATTCCGGAGCCACCCCAGGGGGCTTTATTTCTTTTGCCAATCAAAAGAAACATAAAAATAAACCTATTTTCTTTTTCCGGCGAAAAAGTAAAATTAAATAACCTGGCAACTCGGACAAATATGCGTCCCGCGACCAGCAACGCGCATTTTAACTATTTCATCACCACAACGCGGGCAAAGCAGCCCTTCACGGCGAAAAACACGCGCGAAATCCATATAACTCCCCTTTTTACCTTCTGCATCAACGTAGTTTCGATTAGTGCTACCACCTTTTTCAATTGAAAGCATCATAACAGCCCTTACATCATTGTAGAGATTTTCATAGTCATCATCACTGAGTGACCCCACAAGGCGCCTAGGATGCAACCTAGCACCCCACAAAGCCTCATCAGCATAGATATTACCTACGCCAGCAATAACCGACTGATCGAGCAAGGCGGCTTTTATATTTGTCCTGGGGCGACGAATGAACCTAGTTTTGAATTGCTCTAAAGTGAAATGAGACTCAAGTGGCTCTGGGCCAACTTTTTGCATAAATGATAAATTCATAATTTCAGCCGTTGGCATCAATTTAACCCAACCAAATTTACGTTGATCATTAAAAAATAACTGCGAACCATCTTCAAACACGAAAGTAATTCGCGTTGATTTATCCGGTAATTTATTAATGAGACTATCATTGGGATGACCCGCCGCAAACCGCTCGCTGTCACCAACAAAGATAACTTGACCGGTCATTTTCAAATGAATCACAAGTGAATATCCTGTGGATAAATCGATCATTAACACCTTTGCTCGGCGTCGAACATCAATTACGTTAGACCTATTTAAAAAAGCATCGACATCATTTTGATTCGCCTGAAAACTTTTTGGATTGTCTGTCGTTGCATTAACTAATTTACGGCCAACAATTAATTTCAATAGGCCACGTTTAACAGTTTCAACTTCTGGTAGTTCAGGCATGATTCAATAATAGTAAGCTGTTTAAGTCTTCTTTAGTTTGTGAAGCGGAAAAAAAGACAATGCCGTGCATGCCAGCAGTTCTTGCGCCGTTAACGTTGCTGGCCACATCATCAATCATGACACACTCTTCGGGTGCAAGATTCAATTTACTCGCCATCATTTCAAATATTTGCGGATTTGGCTTGACGACATTGACATCACCCGACAATAAAATCTCATCAAACAATTTCTTTTCATCAAAAAACAACAGAATGTCAGGCATCCAATCACGACTAATATTACTCAGTAGACCTATCCTGTAATCACCGGTAGATTTAAGATTTTCAGCTAATTCTACAACCTGATAATCATATTTATTAGTACCCCAATATCGCTCGTCAATCTCCACTGCGGACAGGCTAGTTCTGTCAGAAATAGATTG
>CAIMUU010000077.1 GCA_903844835.1 uncultured bacterium
CTTTTATTAAGGCTTCAAGCTTAGTTGAATTAAATCTTCCCGAACCATTGTATGTCTCAATACCATTTGAAATGATTACCTCATTGACAATGCCCTCATAACGACCAATGTTCCCAATTGATAGTCCGCTTGCTACGGCAAATAACTTCTTGCCAATAATCTCCTTCATCGCTCGGCACTTCTCTACCGACGGCGGCAAATTGTCTTCTGGCCCGCTCGTAACAACCACATCAACCGCGTCCTCGAGCCAAACCGTTTCATAACGCGCCATATCGGGGCTATCAGTATATGTAGCCGTATCCCTAAATGCCACTCCGCCGAGAAGTCTAACTCGACGCGTATTAATATCCAAATCTCGAAATTTACTTGCCTCTAATTTGTCGGAATCGCCACGCATATCATTCACCCAAAGTCCACCTGGTGGCAACAACAAGCCTTCCTCTCTAATACCAAGAGATTTTGAAAGAGCCCTCATGGCACTAACTGGACTAAAGCTTAAAATATTCAGGCCAATATATTTATCGACCGATTCGGCTAGCACCATATTATAAGCCTCAAATAAAGGCTTAGTGTCATTGCCACCAAATTTGTCAACTAAATACACGCCGTCAGCGCCTAATTCAAAAGCGTTATTGCTCTCGCGGGCAGCGATTGCACCGTCGATATCATATCTGTTTAATTGGACCACCGGAAAGATTTTCATTTTAGCATAACCTCACCTTCTGCCCCCTACTAACGATTCATTATAACAGCTTTTGTTTTAATACCAACCTTCTAGACACTATCACTAGCGTATATAGTATATTTATTAACACTAGGTACAGAGGATACGCAAATGCCGTTATGGCCCAATTGCTAATCACGAGCAAAGTGCAAAGAGACCCCAAAAATGACAAAAAGAAAGTCAGCCAAGCCTCTTCGTCCGGCCTCTTCCAAGAATGAACCAGCGTCGGCACACCGCCAACTAAATCAATCGAGATTGTCGCAAGGACTGCAATAGCTGGCGAATTAAATACTTGCCAAAGAATTAGGCCAATAATTGCACCGGCTAAGCAAATAATATCTAACCGCTCTATTTTTTTATCGCCATTTTTCCAACCAAATATTGCAACTAATAATGTCCCCAGGGATGATAATAGTAATAAAATTGCTGTAGGATATTGTTTTTCAGATAGTGCGGCAGCACAAGCAATCCCCGTTAAACTTGACCAGATAACCCATGTTACAATCTTGGGTTTAGTTGTACCCTTAATCACACCAATAAGGTAAGGCAAAATACCAGCAACTAATAATATGCTACTGATACCGATGAGAATGTTTACTAAGTTCATATTGTCTCCTATAAATCAGCTATTGCAACCCGTTTTTGCTCAGTTGTATCGCGGTCACGAATAGTCACCGTGTTATCTGCAAGCGTATCAAAATCAATTACAACGCAATAAGGCGTACCGATTTCATCCTGTCGGCGATAGCGCTTGCCAATATTGCCATTGTCATCCCAGGCAACCCCACCCAGACTTTGAAGACCTGGCATGTTAGACTGTTTCTTTTTTAGTATCTCGTAAACTTCACGTGCTTTACTTACCAGCTCTGGCTTGTTTTTTAATAGTGGCGAAACAGCATATTTGATTGGCGCCAAATTTTCGGGTAATTTCAGAAATACCCGCTTTTCGCCATTTACTTCATCTTCTTTGTAGGCCGTTGATAAGACTGCCATAATCGTTCGCTCTACACCAAAGCTAGGCTCAATTACATGGGGCACAAATTTTGTATTTGTCCCCTTAATGACATATTCCATATTTTTGCCACTCTCGCGGTTGATATTGTCTAGGTCAAAACTTCCTCGATAAGCCAATCCGAGCAATTCCTCACGACCAATTGGAAAGTCGAATTCAAAATCGATTGTTCGCTTGCTATAATGAGCTCGTTTTTCATCTGGGACTTCCAACTCATGGACCGATTCAGTTGGTAAACCTATTGCCGCACACCAGTCCCAAACAAGCTTGCGCCACATTTCAAATGATTCTTCCCATTTTGCTGGATCAACTAAATATTCAATTTCCATTTGTTCAAACTCACGCGATCGAAATATATAATCGCGTGGCGAAATTTCATTACGAAAAGCCTTTCCCTGTTGAGCCATACCAAATGGCAAATCTGGATAAAAACTATCAACAATATTTCGATAATTTGTGAATATCCCCTGAGCCGTTTCTGGACGCAGGTAGCTAATACTTGATTCGTCATCAACTGGCCCAACATGGGTCTGAAACATCATATTAAACTGTCGAGGCTCTCCCCACTGCTTTTTACCGCAAACTGGGCAAGCAACGCCGTCCAATCCTTCACCCGATTTATTAGAATCCTTTATCAAATGGTCAACACGAAACCGACCATGACAGTTCAAGCACTCAACCAAGGGATCAGAAAAAGTATCGACATGACCACTCGCCTTCCAGACTCGTTGGTTCATTAGTATTGCAGCGTCAACCCCAAACATGTCCTCACGATCAGACACAAACATTTTCCACCAAAGATTCATAATATTGCGTTTTAATGCGACACCGAGTGGACCGAAATCCCAAGTACCACTAAGTCCTCCGTAGATTTCGCTACCTTGATAGATAAAACCTCGGCGCTTAGCTAGACTAATGATAGAATTCATTTTTCCTTCGTTTGTGTTGTTTTCGCTCATAATTACACTAATTATAACAGCAATTGATTTATAAATAATAAAATGATATGGTTAAAATCACTCATACTCACAGGGGGTGAATATTATGAGAGAAAGTTATCCAATTATCCCAACAAGGGAAATGGAAGACTTAATTAACAAGAAGAAGTTTTACAAAGCAAGGTTAAAAGCCGAGGATTTCTTGGCGATAAGAGCCGACAAGGATGGTCGCTACGATGTTTTAAATGCTAAATTTTGGTATTTGTATGGAGTAACGATCAGACTCACCAACCACGACGACGCCATCTTGGCAGAAATCCGCAATAACTTGCGAGCCTGCCCAGACTACTCAAGAACCATGGATGGAGATTGGCTTCGTGGCGATGCATTTTATGCCGCAAGTCATAACGACCTAGACTATGCTAGAGAGTTGATGGTAATAGTTCACAAAACGCACCAAAATGATCAATTACGGTTGGCACTCGACACAACAACAGATGCCAAGATTGAATATCAATCACGCCATTACACAAAAGCTGCTGAATTATATCTTTTGGCTATCAATACTGAACGGCCATTAATGGCAGAGTCTTGGCACATAAATATTCATCTTCA
>CAIMUU010000078.1 GCA_903844835.1 uncultured bacterium
ACATGAGAGTACATTTTTGAACCTCAAAATCAATTTTTAATTGAGTACGATTCGACAATGACCTCAAATCAAGCGCAAAAAGTTTTTCTTTCGGATTAACGTGATGAAAATCAAGTGCCGATGAATTCTTTTTGTAGCCGCAAACCGAACATTGGCCACCACATTTTCGGATTAGGGATATTTTTCTTTCTAGTCCCCTAGATTGTTGAGCTAAATATGATTGATTTTGATTGTTCTTGCATTTTGAAGAACAATATTTCGTCTGTTTCCCTTTTAAGTCTTTGCCGCATTTTAAACAGGTTATGATTTTATTCATAACCTAAGCATAACATGAATGTCCTTACAGGGCTGCCTGAAAAGCAATTTTCAGTGCATAATTTGTCAAATTCGGGGAACTCTTAACTCGTCCGTATAGGCGAAAAGACAATCCCGAGCCAAGACTTGCAATATACAAGTAAGGTGTAGAGACTAGATGGCAGACATCCTAATTAGGATGAAGGGATAGTCCAGATTACAAATTCGAAAGAAGTTGCGAAAGCAATAGTAATAGCATAACGTTTTGGTTGTTGGTTCGATTCCAACCGCCCCCACCACACTAGATAAATTAGCGACTTCAGTCGTCGCTATTTTGTTTGTTGACAGCTAATTGGTTGATGCCTATATGGGCCGCTCGGCTAGAAGTTCGACTATTGCGAACCAAAGGTTTTGTTTGTTAATATGTCTACTTATAGCACGTTAATTTTATATAGCTTACAGTTCGTATCTACTACGATGTGTTTCAAAAATTTTACTTATCTCGCTAGCCTTTAATGCCTTGTCATATATTCGGAAACCATTTACTAATCCCTTGAGGTTGTATCCGTCTGATTGTCCCTGATAACCCCCTATAAATAAATCAGATGAAGGTAATAAAGCGTTCGGACAGTCCCGAGTGCCAATACTATCACCGTTTTTATATAGAGTGATTGTCTTGTCTGATTCACTAAATATAAATACAAAATAATTCCATGCGCTATACGTTATTGCATCATTCCAAGTAATAGTTTTTTGGCTAGAGCCATCTGAATATTGCCAATTTATATTCGAACTAGTCCCTTCGGAAAATACCCACCAGTAGCCCTGAGACGAAGATATATTGCTTTGGTTGTAATATGTAGGATGGGCAACAGATTGAGACGATGACGGCTTTACCCACATACCTACAGAATAAGCGTCTAATGTGGTAACGGTGATATAATCATCTTCTCCATCAAGACTTAAAACACCATCGTCAACACTTGAATATTCCACACCGTTTTTTAATGTTCCATTATTACCTTTGCCACTTAAATCAGTCAGTTTAGTCCCGCTGCCAGAATATGATATGGGATTACCCGCATCAAAATCCAAAATTGGGCAAATACCTACTGCCGGCATACTATCCTGAGTTATATGATAACTAATTGATTCTTTCGTTGCAGAAACACAAAAAATTTGGGGGTCAGAATTATTATCTACATTATATTGATAAGTTGTGTCTGGACTAGCTGGGACACCTTTACCGTCATTGGCTTGTTCTAGAGTGGCTGGATAAATATTATTTGACACTTGGTCTATTTTTAATCGTCGAAAGGCATTAGTTAGATCAGACTGGAGAGACGCGACTATTACTCTTTGTTTAATTCCCGTATAAGAATCTGCAATAATTACAGCCAATATACCTATAGCTACTATGACTACTAGGAGTTCGATTATTGTGAAACCTAGTTCGGTAGATTGTTTTGATTTATCCATACCAAAAAATGCCATGAGTATATTTTAGCATAAGTAATATAAATAAATGATTCTATACTACTGTGGTAGTATTAGCCCCCTAGTAATATTCAAGCCAGATAGCTGTCTGTAAAAATCCCTAGTTGTTCGTATAGATGATTCCAAAAACTTCCATCGTTGTCCGCCAAAACAAATTGCCGAGCATTTATGCTCGGCTATTTGTTTTGTTGATGTGTTTGAGTTGGATCGAACCTATCAACCTCGTTGATCAGTTCGAATTCTGTCAAATCTATTGATTTTCCAACCGCCCCCACCAATATTAAATCCCAACGAAAGTGTTGGGATTTAATATAATCTTTCGCTGGTCGGTTCTACATCCTCATTAGTCAATCCAAGTTCCAAAAGTACCGTCGCGTAGGATTGACCTGTTGAATCCGCCCTATCTTCTATAAATTTTTCTGTTGTCTTATATTTACTATTTGTCGAGCGCTCTAGCTCATCCTCAGCGCATTCCAGCTCTTTAGACAAGCTGGCCTCGTTCTCTTTTGTGGCGATAGCCGCAAAAGATTCTGGCTCATCCGGTATAGCAAAATCATCAAAACTATCAATATATTCATCACCATCTATTGTCTCGTCTTCTGCGTCTTTGTCTGCACCAAATATCGGGCCATCACAAAAACTATCGACTGCTATTCCGCCAAGGCTAATATTAATCGCCCGTCTTCCAATCTCTTCTTGTTTTTGGTCGACGTCTACGGCAACTGTCTGTTCAATATTTGCGTCACGATTAGCATTGTGGGCACGATCAGGTTCGACTGCATCTAAAGCTTCTGGCCAACTACAGCCAGTTTGTCTTTGATAATCTTTTGCATCCTTATAGTCCATATCGCTGTTATATCATAATACAGAGTATTAATCAATTATAAATTAGGCTCGTGACAACAAAAATGCCCCCCCCAAGGGGGAGCATCTTTGGCACCTGTTTGTTTGATTAAACTATATAACAATCGCGCTTATGGTGCAAGTCTAAATTAGACTATTTTTTCTTAGAGACAGTTAGGAACCCGTTGCGTGGGTTTTCTTTGACCATTCGGTCTGCTGGAAGATCAACTGGACGACCCTTTGCATTCTTCTCTACTTTTGCAAAAAAGTAGATAGTTTGTTGTTTGCCACCACGAAGTGTAACTTCTGTGCTGTGCAAGTAGTATGTAATACCTTTAGAGTTTGTGTGCTTGTAAGCCATGATATCCTTATCCCTCCTGTTAGTTCTATACGAGTGTAAGATTACCTTGAAGAGAGCTCGGTGTCAACGGCTAAATGCCCTTATTGTGCTTTTTAAGTAGTAGCTTAAGTGTTGCAACACTTATCAATCTGATGATTATCATTGTTAAAATTGCTATGAAAACCAAGACAGACCACCCTGCAAAATCTGGCGACCAAAGTGGTGAAAAATAATTATGGTTGTACAAAAGAAGGTCCGGCAACACAACATCACTAGCGCTCGGGTATTTTGCTAGTTCACTAATAGTGCATTGCACATAAGCCTGAGACCAGTGTGAATACTTTGGGGCACAAACATCTTGGGCTTTTTGATATATGTCACTATCATTTTCGACCTTATCGAAAGCAACTTGAACATCCCTGGCATAAGAAGCCTCTAGCGATATCCCCCCGCCCAAATCAGTGTTCATATGACCCGTCACATAATGTTGTAAATCATACAACCTGTTGATAATAGTTTGGCCATCACCTGCACTATCGGCGTCATATACGGCCGTTCGGCGCTCTACCATACCAATATTATTGAGCCGCAAAAACGTTGCAGACAAAAAGGCCGACAAAATCAGCAAAATAAGCAGCTGCCACGTCTTAACGCGTTGTAGCTGTCTTATGTTTTTGTGAACTTGCTTTTTATCAACCACGAAAGACCCCACCTTGAATACTAAAACTAGTATATCACAAGGGTTATTGATGCTAGTTATTAAGTGTTATACTAAACCCTATGAATATCTATTTTTCAGGCATTGGCGGTGTTGGGATTGGACCTTTGGCAGAAATCGCCCACGATGCAGGTTATCATGTTGCTGGGTCGGATGCCGAAGAGTCATTGATGACCAAAGAATTACGTCAAAAAGACATAATGATTAGCAATCTTCAAGATGGCACCTTTTTACAGGCTCGTCAACACGACAGGCCAATTGATTGGTTTATTTATACCTCAGCCCTACCCGAAGATCACCCCGAGCTTGTTATGGCCCGCAATCTAGGCATTCACACCGCCAAGCGCGATGAGTTACTGTCTTTTATAATTGATGACAAAAATCTTAAGTTAATCGGCGTGGCCGGGACACACGGCAAAACCACCACTACTAGCATGCTGGTATGGTCAATGCTCCAATTGGGCATCCCAATTAGTTATTCAATTGGAACTACAATCCAATTTGGCCCAAGTGGTAAATATGACCCAGCTAGTCAATATTTTATTTATGAATGCGACGAATTCGATCGAAACTTCCTACATTTTGCACCATATCTTTCAGTTATTACATCAGTTGACTATGACCACCCAGACACCTACCCAACCGAAATGGATTACCTTGAGGCATTCAAAAAATTTGCAATTGGTAGCAACCAGGTCATTACTTGGGACGACCAGCATAGCGAATTGTTTAGGGATTTACCTCAAACAACCATACTTACGAAAAATGACATCAAATCAACTATCACATTAGCCGGCGAGCATAATCGTCGCAACGCAACGATAGCCATGACAGCGATTAAACAACTTGGCTTCCCTCAAATAACCGATGCCGTCATAAACAGCTTCCCTGGCGCCAGTAGACGCTTTGAGAAGCTAGATAACAATCTATATAGTGATTATGGCCATCATCCAGTCGAAATCGCAGCCACACTGCAGCTTGCCAGGGAAATATCCGACCATGTTGTCCTGATTTATCAGCCTCATCAAAATATCCGACAGCATAAAATTCGCGACCAATACACCAATCAATTTGAACTAGCTGAAAAAATCTATTGGCTACCAACTTATTTAGCACGCGAAGACCCGAATTTGCCAATCTTAAAACCTGAAGAATTAATCCAAAATGTTACCAATAAAGATGACATTACTGTTGCCGATTTTGACGAAAAATTATGGTCAGATATTCAAAACGAAAGAAGCCAAGGTAAATTAGTTCTTTTTATGGGCGCTGGCAAAATTGATAGCTGGTTACGCGAAAAAATTGCCAACTCTAAACAGTAGCTATTCGATAATGATTGGCGTAGCCGTAACCAGAGTCAACCCCAAGCCATCTGGGTTCAACGGGTCTCCACCAAAAGTATCAACCGATTCAATTTTGCTGACTTTCTGATCAAATAGCAATTTAAATTCGGCTAACACACTTGTCGTAATTGCGCCCGAGCTAGGGTAATTTTGTAAATCATCACTATTGTCAATCTGATCTCTCACATCAATATAGCCCGGCCTACTTAAATCTAGTTGAGCAGTACCACTACTGTAATAAAGCGACATGCTAACAATTACTAATATCGATGCAACAATAATTGCGATTACGACCATAATCCCAAATTGATGTCCGTCGATTACTTCAGCTATTTCAATCTGCTGTGGGGCTGGAGTTTCGTCTGTCATCACTTGACCCCCCCAATTATCGCCTGATTATCAATTCCGAATTGGTCTATTGCCAATCTATACTTATCAAGAAATTGGTTTAGCCCAACAACATCACTGTGAATTTGTTGTCGATAGGTTCTGGCAGTTGCTATGGCTTCATAAAAAGCTACTGGCTGTGCCTGACAGTCAAAATTGATGGCTAATGATAATTGTTTTTCATAAATAATATAGTCTGACCTGAAAGAGTCCAATAAAGATGTATAGCTGGCAGTAATAGCAACTAACCCAGAATTATTAATGTTATTATCAGTAACCCGGCTATTAAATTGTTCCATCAGTTTTGTCGTCATCGATTCGTATATCTGGCCGATGTTAACACGCAACAATGCATCACTAGAATGTAGCTGGTTTAAAGTACTCTTGGCTGAAGCGCAGTTATCACGAATAGCCTCAACCTGCTGGTCGCTCATCGTCAAATTTTGTGCTGTTGCAATATTATAAATTGCAGCTACGCCAATAAGAGTCGAAACCAAAAACCCGAATAATAGTGTTTTTTTAGACTTCAGCATACTTGTCTATTATCTAACGCCAAGACCAGTTTGGTCAAATAAAGTTTTTTCACCCTACAACCCTAAATTCAGATAGTTAATTTGATCTAAATAAGAGTTTGTCACTGGGTTCTCGCCAACTATTGACTGGAAGATACCGTCGACGCCACCATTCGCTAAAAATATCGAAAAAGCATAAACAATGGCAGCCGATATTATCGTCAGATAGGCAATAATTAACAGTGTAGATATTATAATAGTTCGTCTGGCGAATTTCTTATATTTATCAGCATCAATCAACTTATTGCCCTGTTTGTCGCGCATATTCCCTGAAATAATTATGCCCAAATCAACTATTGCCCAAAGACCCAGACCACCAAATGTCAATAATTTTAGTATACCTGTCCATATTTTACCAAGGTAAAATCGGTCAATTCCGAATACACCAAAAATATAGCTAAAGAAAAAGGCCGCCAAAAAATGACGCTGCTTGGATGGATCGACGGCTTTGCCGGTTGCTAAATTAATATCTGGTCCTACTGTTTTAATTGTAGACTGGGAACCCGTCTCAGCCGGGATAGACGGTGAAGATAAAACTTGGCTAATGACGGCCTCATATGGATCAGGCATCATCTTTTCTGGCTTATCAATATTTTGCGAATCATTATTTGGTTTCATTTTTTTATTTTCTGCTATCTCCAAAAAAGTTATGGGGTCAAGCGATTGATATCGCGTGGGAACAAGCAAGCCTCTTTGACGTTTGATAAGCCAATAATTTTTTGAACAAATCGGTCAATTCCAAAACCACAACCACCGTGCTGTGGCAGGCCATACTTAAATCCTTGTAAATAATACTTAAAACCTTCGTGTTTAGGATCAAGGCCAGCTTTTGTCATTTGCTCAACCATCTTGAGATAATTATTTTCGCGTAGCGGGGCAGTTGAAAGTTCAACACCTCTGAAAATTAAATCTCCCCACAGCACCGTATTGTCTTCAACATCAAGTTTGTGATAAAACTTGCCAGCAACGAGTGGAAACCTAGTTGCAAAAACCAGATCAGTCCCCAAATTCTTACGAGCATATTCGCTAATAAACCGCTCTTCGTCAGGCATTAAGTCCTTTTCTTTGGTCGTGTCTTTTTTGGTTGCCTTGGTATACATTTCGTGGATTTCAGCAATCCTAAAACGCGGAACCTTGCCATCTGGCGCCAACATAAGTTCAGGCGCATTTAATGCCTTGAGGTCGGCGGCGTGCTCTTCATAAATATTCTTCAAGGCATATTGTGTCATATCGCCCACCATATCCAAGACTTCTTCGTGGTCTTTAACAAATCCCATCTCGATATCGAGCATAGTAAGTTCGGTTAAATGGCGAGTTGTAGCGCTAGGTTCGGCCCGATAAGAATGGCCAATCTCGTAAACACGCTCAAAAGCTCCAACCATAATTTGCTTATAAAATTGTGGGCTCTGCGCCAAGGTCGCCGTCTTGCTAAAATAATCTAGTTTAAATACTTCTGCACCGCCCTCGGTTGCACCAGCTAATAATTTAGGCGTATCAATTTCGACAAATTCGTTTTTGTATAAAAATTCACGAATATAACGGGTGGTTGAGGCACGGATTTTAAATATTTTCTGCTCTTGAAGGTTGCGAATATTTAAAACTCGATTTTCGAACAAATTATCCAGATTTTCAGGTCTATGTAGAATTGGCTTGTCAACTTCAATCGGTGGTTCGTCAGTAACTGGTACATCGACAACAATTTTGACATCGTGTAGCTCAGCGCCGCCCGGAGCGCGCTCATCGGCTACAACCATACCAGTAAAGGCAACGACTGTACCAATTTGCAAACCACGCAACTTCTCAAGCTGTTCTTTATCGTCAACTAGAGTTTGAGTTAGCCCACTTCTATCTCTGATAGTTATAAAATTTAAGCCACCCATTAGGCGCTTTTTATGAAGCCAGCCGTTAATAGTTACTGTCTGACCAATTTTTGATGCTAGTTCTCGGGCTAATGTTCTTGTCATAATTACTGTCTAGTGTAGCACTCTAACCCCTATAAGGCTAGTTACTTTTTTCGATTTGCCACGGCGCGCAAATCATCATATTCATCAAACTCGTCAACTATCTTGCGTCCCAATAATGATTCGATAATATCTTCAAGAGCCAAAATCCCGACTGTTTCCTTGGCCTCATTAACCACAATTAACAGATGATGATGAGTGTGCAAGAATGCTACCAGGGCATGATGCAGAGTCTCGTCCTCGCGAATATAATAAATTTTAGGGTCCATAGCTTTTTCGACCGTCATTGATTTTTTATTATCTAATTTCATCAAGCTTTTTAGATTAAGCATGCCGATGACATGATTTAAATCGCCATCGATAACTGGCAAGTGATTATGGCCAACTTTGTGCAAATCGCTCAACATCAACGGCCCCAAAAATTCCGACTTATTAATCGTGACTATCATATGGCTTGGCGTCATAACTGTTGAGACAAGGCGATCACTAAAGGTCAAGCTATGGACTATCAACTGCTTTTCGTCAGATGTCAGAACACTATCAGATGCGGTCACTAGATGTTGCAATTCCTCGCGCGAATCAATTCGAAGGTCATAGTAATCACTCTTCCCCGAAGCTCCACTAATAACCCTGAATAATAGCGGGTGTTTACGAATGAAACTTAGCATCGAAGGCTCAATAATATTGTAAATCTTGCGCGAAAAGTGCCTAAATAACTTCCAGTGAGACATCGATTCACAGCCAAATGCAATTACTAGGGCGCTAATAATACCTGCAAGCATCCCAAATCCTAGTTCAAAAAACGAGAATGAAGAAATCTGCAAAATAACCAGAACAATATTTTTGATCGAAAGAACACCCCCCAGCAACCTCTCTCGTTCTAGATCTTTTTTTGCATCTTTATTGCCAAGCTTTGCTCGACGCTCTAGCTCAAAAACGCTGATACGGCTATGCACAGGCTGGCTTGACGCCACAAGAAGCATTAAGATAAATGTAACAAAAGCCAGAACGTCAAAAAGTATTAACATTCTTTTATTATAACCTAAATCACGCCACCGTCCCACTGTCTGTTATTGTAATATTTTGCTATAATAATAGTCACATCAGGTGCTAAAAAGGAGATTTTCTTGAACATGCTTAAATGGATAATTTTTTCAATACTCAGCGTCGGCCTAATAGTAGGTTTGATTATTTACTCGAATAGTACAAAAATTAATATCGACTTGGTTGACGCCTATGCTGTCCAAGTCGCCAGCGCCGATAACGGCAATATTGCCGACCATGTATTTGGCAAAAGTGGCAGTGCGGTCACGCTTATTGAATATGCCGACTTCCAGTGCCCGGGTTGCGCATCTATTAGCCCAACTATCAAATTAGTGACCGAGCTGTACAAAGATCAACTGCAATTTATTTTCCGAAATTACCCAATCACGAACTTACATCCTAACGCCAAAGCCGCATCTGCCGCCACTGAGGCTGCGGGGCTTCAAGGCAAATACTGGGAAATGCATGATAAAATTTATGCTACCCAATCTGATTGGGATGGCTTAAATACTACCGAACGAACAACTTTCTTCGTAGGACTTGCTGGCGAACTATCCCTAGACACATCCAGATTTACAGCCGATATGGCATCGCCAAGCGTATCTAGCAAAATTAGCTACGACCAAGCTCTAGGACTAAAAATTAACGTTGAATCGACGCCAACATTTTTCTTAAACGGCACATCACTCGCAACAACCACCTGGGGCAATGTCTCAAAGCTCAAGACTGCAATTGATGATGAGCTTAAAAAAGCCGGCATCGACCTTCCACAAGCAACAAATTAAATTATAAATAAAATAAAAACACCCCGGTGCCTTGGGGTGTTTTATGACCTTGACCTAAGTCAAAGATTTCTTTTTTGTACCCCCTCGACAAGCTCAGGGATGGATTTTGAGTCAGACGACTCCTACTGTGCGATATACAGTTGCCATTCGGCAGGCACCACATCCACGGCTATCTTTTTGCGCCTTGACGGCACAAATTCGATGGCAATTGGCATGTGATTTTAACTCCTTGTACTAAGTACAGCCTCACGCGCTTCGACCTTTATAATATAGTTTTGGCGCGAGACACGTCACTAATAGTACCAATTCGAACACAAAACGTCAAGAATGCGTTGAGATAAACGCTCATGTTTAACACTATAGAGCATCCAAAAAATAAACTCAAGTATTTCCTTAAAGAAAATTAATTATCAGTATTTTATTACTACTAAACACCCGAAGCTGTGGACAGATTTGAAGTTTTCAAAGACTTTTCTTTGAGTGCAATCGTAAGTATCGTTGCGGCGCCCATTAAACAAGCTGAGACAATAAATATTTTGTGCATACTATCGCTAAACGCAGTGACAACAATCAAGGCATATTCATCCTGCTGGGCTTTTAGCTGCTGGTTGATCTGGTCTTGGACTGGTTTTGGTAGAGTAGTAATTGCACCAGAAGCCATGTCGGCTATCTTTTGCTTAATGCTAGGAGTATTTAAGCGAAGTAGGGTGTCTGGGTCAGTTAAATCACCCATCATAGACGAAGCTGGATTTTTTGATAATGTTTGGATATATTGATTTCCGCTCATATTCCCAAGACCTGAGGCAATCCCAGCCGTCAACATCGCACCAAATACGGCAACACCAATAGTCGAGCCTAGACTTCGGAACAACTGGCTAGAACTAGTGGCAGCACCTAAATCTTCTTGGCTGAACTCATTTTGGACTGCCAAACTAATAATCGGCATTGCAACACCCATTCCAAGTCCCAAAAAGAATATTACGATTGCTTCATATTGATAACCCGAGCTTGGCGTCAAAGCCAACAAAAACAGCACCGCAATAGTCGCCATAATAAAGCCGATGGCCATAAATAACTTATACTTCCCGGTTTTTGAAATCAGCTGTCCTACGCCAACACTTGCGATACTTAGCCCTGCCACCATTGGCAGTAACATTAGCCCCGACGTCGTTGGCGAAGCACCAAATACCTGCTGATTAAGCTGCGTCAAATACAGGATAGACCCCAAAAACGCCGAACCAAATAATGAAGCCATAATAATCACCAATATAAAATTTCGATTCTTGAAAAAATATGGTGGTAGAATTGGCTCTTTGGCTCGTCTTTCGACAATAATAAAACCGACAATTGCCGCAACAACAATAGCAAACAATGTCGCACGCAAGCCAAGCAAGCTAATGCCAGTTGAAGCAATTAGATTCGCAAAAATTACTTCAGTATTATCTATCGCTAAAATTAATGTCGCCAAAGCCGTAGCTAAAAGTGCCGCCCCGGCATAATCAACCTTTGGCTTGCTATCTCGTTTCAAACTTGGACAAAAAATCGCAATGACAATAAAGGCAATAATACCGATTGGCACATTGATATAAAGCGTCCAGCGCCAATTGGTAATAAGACCAAATATGTTATTAGAATCCGTCAAAAAACCGCCAAGTAGTGGACCGACAACGGATGAGATTCCAAAAACAGCACCGATTAAACCCTGCCATTTACCACGCTCGCGAGCCGAAAATAAATCACCAATAATCGAAAAAGCATTGGCAGTAATAATACCACCTCCGATACCCTGAATAGCCCTAAACACAATTAGTTGCTCTATATTTCCGCTCATTCCTCCTAAAAGTGAACCGGCCACAAATACGCCAACACCAAATAAAATCACCAAACGACGTCCAAATAAATCAGATAATTTACCAGCAATTGGCACCGTCACTGTCAGCGTAATCATATATGCTGTCATAACCCAGCCAAGCGACGAAAAGGCATTAAACTCTTCGACAATCTTACCAAGTGATGTGGCAATTATCATCTGGTCCAAAGCTACTAGAAATAGGCTGGCCATAACTGATAACATAATAATAATCTTGCTACGCAGACTTAAATGATGTTGCATCTGATTTCCCCTTAATTTTTAGATTTTTTGAATTTTTTAAACGTCTCTACTTGTAGGTTCATCTGTTCGATAAACTGTTCTAACCTATCTTCCTTCAACAGCATGATAACGCCTTTTTCTGGCGAACCAACAACATAAAGCCTATCGGCCGTATTAATACTAAGTTCCTCTCGTGCCATCGCTGGGATCACCACCTGACCCTTAGTCCCAACTGTTGCCGTCCCATAAAGTTTTTTACAATGCATAATAACAATATTACGCATGTATGAAATGTAGGTCAATGACAACTTTTTATCTATTACGGTAGTGTTATAATATTTTTATGAAACAAAGCATAAACTTGAAAATCAATGCGTGGATTGTCTGCGCCGTTTTACTCGTAGCAAATTTAATAACTCTTGGTTTTTGGCAACCATGGAGCAATAGCGCGATTAGTGATCGTACAATAATAATAACTGGCTCAACAGTTATTGAGTCCGAGCCAGACCAATTTGTTTTCAGCCCCTATTATCAAAAATTAGGCACCGACAAGACGGCCATCAACACCGAGCTTAGTGCCCTGGCCGACACAATTACCACAAAGCTGAAAGAACTAGGCGTTGGCGACTCGGCCATTAGGACCGAAGTAAACTCTTATGAGTACAGTATTTATTATGGTGGAAGCCCCGAAGATGCCACTACGACACTCTATGTGACTGTTACCGTAAAAGACAAGGCCCTGGCTCAAACTGTCCAGGATTACATTGTAACCACCTCCCCATCTGGCTCTATTACTCCGCAGATTTCATTCTCGACCGCTAAACAAAAAACACTCGAAGCCCAAGCTCGCGAAGAAGCTTTGACTGATGCTAAAGCAAAGGCCGAAGCTAGTGCAATGCAACTCGGCGTTAAGATTGGCAAGGTCGTAACAGTTAGCAACAACAATTACTATGGCGTATACCCAATGTGGATGTCCTCTAGCACCGGGTCATCCGATGCCGAAGTCAAAAGCCCAAGTTCGACATCGTCATACACAATTCAGCCGGGCCTAAATGAGTATAGTTTCAGTATTGACGTTACTTACGAAATTTACTAAAAAGTTATTATACGTCTACATGAAAAACGGTTGTGTCTCTGACATGAGCACCGTGTTTAAAGTAGAAATTATGGGCTTCAACGCGATTTGAACTGGAAGTGAATTCCAAGTCGATACCTCGTTCGCCACACCAGTTCATCATCTCTAACCAAACCTTATCGCCCACACCTTGACGCTGGATTGCAGGGTCAGTCACAAAATCTTCAAGATAAGCTTTTTGGCCGGCACCAATCCCCATAACAATACTCAGCGTGGCGGCACCAATTATTCGAGATTCAATTCGAGCGACTAGCTGTTCGTGATTAGGTGAACTTATTATCGCCTCCAACAATTCACGCCGAATTGGCTCATCCGTAAAACGGTCGCTAAGAAAGGGCATCAGCCGGCCCAAACCAGCCGCATCATCATCAGAATATTCAGACAACCTCTCTACTTCAACGTTTGGATTCATATTATCAAAATAATAACATAATTATTGGACTTGTAAATATACTCTCAACTTATCAGCAATAATTATCTAAATTTTTCTTTATGCTAATCACCCTAAT
>CAIMUU010000079.1 GCA_903844835.1 uncultured bacterium
ATAGATACACTGTTATCGTTGACAAAGATAAAGTATTAAATAATGAAAAGGGAGAATAGTGATGTTCGAGATTGAGTATAAGGGAGCTAATTGTATTATTATTAGCACAAAGAAGTCAAAATTAGTTATTGATCCAAAACTATCAATTGTCGGCCTAAGGGACGTTTCGGTCAAAGGTGCTGTTGAACTTGCATCGGAAGAGAGATTTGTGGTTAGTGATGATGAGGCCTTGTTGATTATTGATGGCCCAGGCGAATATGGTATTGCCGAGTTCGATATTGTTGGTATCCCTGCCAGAAGGCATCTTGATAGTGAGTCTGAGGGCAAAATTGCTACTATCTATCGTATTGAGGTTGGCGGTACGCGATTGGGCATCGTCGGTAATATTTTTGGGAAGATGTCGGATGAGCAGCTTGAGCAACTTGGTGTAATTGATATTCTTGTCATTCCGGTTGGCGGAAATGGCTACACACTTGACGCTACCGGAGCAGTTGGCTTGGTAAGGATGATAGATCCAAAGATTGTAATCCCAGTTCATTATGCAGATAAGTCTCTTAGTTATGAAGTCCCTCAAGACCAACTTGCCGTGTTCGTTGCCGAATTGGGGGCACCCGTTGAGACGGTTTCAAAGTTTAAATTTAAACAACTGCCCGTCGTGCCCAGTCCAGTATCTGTTGTTGAGATAACGCTAAGTTAATTCTGCTTTAATATACAAAATAGCCCCTCGGTTCGAGGAGCTATTTATGTTATTTGTGGCAAAATTAGGCTAAGATTTTCTTTTTCTTAAGCGTACGGATAGCTTGAGTGCTAAGCGTCATCGTGATTTTTTGACCATCAACTTCAAATGTTTTTTTCTGAAGATTAGGTTTAAATACACGGTTTGTGCGGCGCAAAGAGAAGCTCACATTGTGGCCAAATTGTTTGCCTTTTCCGGTTAATTCACAGCGTGCTGACATAATTATTTCTCGTTTATATTTAACAATCTGTATCAGTATAGTTCTTTTGGGCTTATACGTCAAGGTTATTAAGGTGTAAATAGACCCAAATTGGCCAAACTGCTATACTTATATAAATGAGCGTAGATATTATATATATATTAATAGTAATTATTGTGGTCCTTTTTTCGATGACCCTGCATGAGGCTATGCACGCCTATACTAGCTATTGGTTAGGTGATGATACTGCAAGATTGATGGGTAGATTAACTTTAAACCCAATTAAGCATATCGATCCAGTTCTTACCCTGTTATTGCCAATTATGTTAGCAATTGCTGGTGCGCCGGTTTTTGGTGGTGCAAAGCCAGTTCCGATTAATTCAAATAATTTACGTTTTGAAGAATGGGGCCTAGCTTTAGTCGCAATTGCTGGCCCTCTGACAAATTTTATTATTGCTTTTGTGGCTATTGGCGTATGGGCTCTAGTGGGGTCACCAACTCAGGGCATTGTAGCGGAAGTGATAATTACGACTGCTTCGGTAAATTTGGGATTTTTTATTTTTAATTTAATTCCTATCCCGCCGCTTGACGGGTCTAGGGTGCTATACGCGTTGGCCCCTGAATTCATTAGGCGTAGCATGGAACAAATGGAGAAGTTTGGGATTCTTGTTGTTTTTGGTATCGTATTGCTGGCTGGGTC
>CAIMUU010000080.1 GCA_903844835.1 uncultured bacterium
CGCTAATTGAAGGCTTGACCCGCGAAATAGTTGAAGAGACTGGAATTGTCCCAATAATTGGCAAGCTTCTTTTTATTCAACAATTTCAAGATAGTAGTAGCCAGCGAGAAAAGGAACAGCTGGAATTCTTTTTTAATATTGAAAATACAAATGATTACGAAAAGATTGATTTATCGGCAACATCACATGGCGAAATCGAGATAAAGCATGTTGAATTTATTGACCCTAAAAGCCACAATATATTACCCGCCTTTTTGCAGTCTATTGGCATTCAAGATTACGTAAAAAACAATAAGCCGGTCTACATTTATAACGGCTTCTCAGAAAAATAACGTCTTCTAAACAAAAACTCCGCACTATTTGCGGAGTTCGAGTTTGGCAACTGTTTTCTTGTATCCTTCGAAATCTTTGACTTCTAGGTATTTAAGCATTTTCTTGCGTTTAGCTACCATCTGGATAAGGCCACGTCGTGCCATATTGTCGTTCTTGTTAGTCTTGATGTGCTCGGTAACTTCTTTGATCCGAGACGTCAAAATAGATGCCTGGACCTCAGAACCGCCAACGTCGGTCTTGTGAGTTTGTGTCAAAGCCGTAGCTTTAATTTTGTTATCTGTTGTTATCATCAGATATGCATTGTAGCAAAGTTTTGCACAGGATTCAACACCTGTTATCACTTTTGCAATAAGATTAGTCTAAAATACCCATCGAAGCTAGTGATTTAGCATCATCAACCGACCATTTAGAGATAGAAATACGCCTAAGCTCAGAGCAATAAGCCCCCACTCCTAATTGCTTACCAATATCTTCGGCCAAAGTTCGGATGTAAGTGCCACTGGAAACATGGGTCCTAATCTTTAGGTATGGGTATGAATAATCAATCAATTTTAAGTCATAGATAGTGATTTGTCGTTCGGGAATTTCAAATTCCTGACCCTTTCGAGCCAGCTTATAGGCCCGTTGCCCGTTAACTTTAATCGCACTATAAATTGGCGGATGCTGAAAGATATCGCCGGTAAATTTTGCCAGTGTGCTATTAACTTCCTCAATAGTCGGCACTATTTCAGATATATCTGATATCTCACCTTCTGGATCACCGGTTGTACTGGTTTTACCCAAACAAATCGTCGCCTCATAAATTTTATCCAGTTTGCTATATGTACTGGCATTTCTGCACTCTTTACCAACTACAATAATCATCAGCCCCGTTGCAAACGGATCAAGCGTACCAGTATGGCCAACCTTTACCTTTTTAGACTGTTGGTTTGACAAAACACGCCTAACACGCGCGACGACGCCAAAGCTAGTCATCTTTGCCGGCTTGTCAATTAATAGAATTCCATTATCCATATTTAACATATTATAGCTTAGTTTATTCGGCTATAAACTTAACTCTGAGATTATAATCAAAAATCTATCTTCTACTTGCGGCTCTATTGACCAGGAATTCTAAATTGGGTCGGGTCATTAGGCGCTGGCTCGGGTCGAGTATTGAGGCCCGACACCGGTGCTGGCATAGGGGCATTAAAATCAGCCATTGGCGGAGGCGGCAAAGTTGAAAAGTCGGGCAATGGCGGCGGTAGTGGCATTTCGTCAAGCTTAGGTGGCTGAATAACCATTTCATGAGGAGCTACAAAATCAGCCGGTGGCTCAACGACTGGTGCCGTATTGTTAGAATACATTTCGCCGGTCTGGCTGCCCTCAACTGGCTGAACGGTACTATTAATCAATGAATTATTTATCGACTCTGAACCGTCTAAATATGGATGGTCGAAAATTGTAGTAGATTGTTGATTATCTAATTTTTGCCTAGCATCTTCTGCTGATAAGTCGGTTGTCGCACTAAAAGTCTCCCCAAGCAATGGAGCCAATGTTTTGTCAACTGGAGCTGTGCTAGAAGGAGTCTGAGAATATTGGGTTGGTGCCAAAGTTGAAGCAGATGGCTCTACTGGTGGTTCAGATGGCGGTAAAACCGCCTCTACCGGAACCGTCGCCTCGACAGTTGGTTCATGGCTAATTGTTAAATTATTTGGTGCTAAAGTCGAAACTTGATCTGAATCGGGTGGCGTTGGCACCTCAAGAGCAGCCGGCGCCCCAGACACGCCTTCAGCAGGGCTTACTGCCAAGGAACTAATTTGATGTGACTCTTGAAGCTTCGCTGCAATTAACTGTTGGTCTGCGCCAGCTGCCATTAATTGGGCTGCCGTTGTCATAACCCTTGAAGTCGTTCGGGTGTTACTAAACCTATCAGTTGCCGCAACAATCCCCGTAAGGAGTGCCGTAGAAATCTGCTTATCAAGAATTGGCTTGTCGGCTTTAAGCAAGTCGCTAAGTACTGTGACCATTTCGCATAAGCTACTGGCGTCTTTATCGACCCAGCTTAGGCTACCCAGCTGGCTTGACTGCATGCCATCACAAAGTGTCGCAATCGTCACGTCCTGCAATACTCCCCCTGCGACTAGGGCCGAGTCTAGGTGATCTTTATTCTCAACACCCAAAGCCAAAACCAACTCAACGTTATAATCTCCCTGGCTGAACTCCAAATCATTGCTGGTAATATGCGTGCGATAAGGTGTAATAAAAATCTTGACGACATCGCCATCAACTTTGTAGCGTAAGTGGTCGGCCTTTTCCTTGTCGAGGGCAATAATAAAATCACGCAAACTGTCGGCCGTATTCTCGATAATCTTATCAGGCTCCAAAAAAGTTATTGCTGGTGGCACAGAACCACTGAATATTGCCGTAGCGTGCTTGCCAATCTTGTTTAGTAGTACGGTCAGCCCAAGCATGGACGATAAATCGTCAACCGATGGGTCACGACTGACGGTCACCAATATATTAGTCGAAGCCTTAATCTTATCAATAATTTGTTGCTTTATCTTGACTTCGCTATCGTCCATAAGGTGATTCCTATTTTTATTTTACTTATACTTTAAATAACACTATAACATAAGTAATTTAGATGCGTCAATGAATCTAACCCCAACTCTCTCCTCTTTACAACTTCGCAATTATCACTTATAATCACTGAGATTGTAATATATTATTTTAAGGACTAAATAGGAGCAAAAATGCCAATCATCAAATCCGCTATCAAACGCGCCAAACAGAGTATTAAGCGACGAGAGCGCAATGTCGCAACCAAAAAAGACATCAAAGATGCCACTAAGGCATTTATTGCAAAGCCAACCGCTGCCGGATTTAGCGCTGCCCAAAGCGAAATCGACACCGCTGTCAAAAAAGGCCTAATTAAGAAAAACACCGCAGCACGTCGCAAG
>CAIMUU010000081.1 GCA_903844835.1 uncultured bacterium
CCATATGACCCATCCAAGCTTTTTTAAGACTAAAATATATAATGCTAGGCTAGACCGTCCATTAGAACCACTTCACCAACAGATGATAAGTGACTATGGCGTCAAGCTAGACGATGGGCCAAGCAAACTTCAATTAGAAAGACTAAACGACGAAAAAGACCGCAAAAACTGGATTATCACCATGCATGAAGGTCGCAACCGTCAGATTCGACGCACCTTTGGCTCGCTTGGTTACAGTGTCATTAAATTGCATCGCACAAACTTTGGTAATTATTCACTGGGTGATATAGCACCTGGCAAGTTCAAAGTCATCGATATTCAGTAGATGATATATTGATACTGCTTATGCTTGCACTAAAGGCAGGTTTTATGGTATTATATCTTTACTTTATCAATTTGCCATATCTGGTAAGTTGATAATTTTGTTCTTTTATACTAATAGATTTTCCTCTTTATTTTTTCCGCCATACAACACATATTTTTGGGCCATTTTTGACCCAAGGACATGTGCTGTAATTGTGCAGTACAAATAGATGAAGGGGGGCTAACCGATGAAACGACTTATCCTTATCCGATTTGCCCAGTGTGGTTACGAAGAGAGAGATGGCCGGATCGGGTCATACCTGACCGAAGCGGGCGTCCGACAGATGGGCCGGATTTTTAACTGCCTAATTCACATCGTCGACAGCGCAAGTATTAGCATCATCTCGTCAACGTCAAACCGTTCGAGGAGATGCGCCGAATTCCTCGGTGCAAAGTTTGGGATTGATTATCAGCCCCATTCCGAGCTACTATCAAGCGAGTCAAGCCCATATAACGCATCTGAAACCCTGAAGGTGATTAAGATGCACGAACATGCAGACACGCTGATAGTAATCATTGGCAAGGACCATGCCGAGAATTTTCCGGCGTATTTCGCCGAGAACTATCTGCACAAGAAAGACGCACTTCGGGCGCATTCGATTTGCCCGGGCTGTGCCTGGATAATCGACTGCCAGAAGCCGTCGATTCATTCGGCCCCATAGGAAATCTATTAGTAAAAGGCCCGGCCGGCAGAGCAATCTGCCGGCCTATTAAATTTCAAAATATATTTCACATACAGCTTATGTTCGCTCTTGGCGTCTTTCTCTGTTATAATAACCATAAATTATGGCCTCAAAACTACCAACAGTTGCAATTATCGGTCAAGCGAACGTCGGCAAAAGTTCGCTTTTTAACCGTATGGTTCGTTCGCAACAAGCAATTGTCGCCCGCGAGCCAGGTACGACTCGCGACAATGTGATTGGCCGAGTTCAGTACAAAAAACATAGCTTTTGGTTAGTTGACACAGCCGGGCTAAAAAACCCTGATGATGAATTTGAAGCTTCAATTCAAGATCAAATTACCGAAGCCGCCGAGGCTGCCGATGTTATTTTGGTCGTCGTAGACAGTAGCCAATACGCCAGCGACCAAGATAAATTTGTCGCCAAAAAAGCCCTGCGTAGCAAAAAACCGTCAATTTTAGTCGTCAACAAAACCGACCTCAAAGACAGCCTACCAAACGACGAATTTAAGCGACTTGGTATCAGCCAAATTATCCGCGCCAGTGCCGAACATGGTAGGGGAATAACCGATATTCTGGATGCGATAACCGAATCAATCCCTGCCAAAAGCGAATATGTCCCTGATGACATCTTGCGAGTTGCCCTGATTGGTCGCCCAAATGTTGGCAAAAGCTATCTGTTTAACACCCTAGCCGGCAAACAACAGGCCATCGTCGCCAACGTTGCCGGTACGACGCGCGACATCAATCGCATATCTGTTAGATATGGCGATCGCGACATCGAACTACTTGATACGGCTGGTATGCGCAAGCCTGGCAAGCAAGAGGCTGGCGTTGAAAAATTCAGCGTCCTTCGAACATTGGCCGCCATCGAGCAATCAGATATTTGCTTCCTTCTTATGGATGCCAACGAACTAAATACCGCCCTGGACCAACGAATTGGCGGGATTATTAACGAAGCCGCCAAAGGTATGGCAATCGCTATAACTAAATGGGATAGTGTCGAAGGCAAAGATGCCTATACCCGCGACGAACTAGCCCCAAAAATTGCTAGGACTTTTGACTTTACACCTTGGGCACCACTAATTTTTACTAGCGCCGTAACTGGCCAAAACGTCACGAAATTATTCGATCTAGCAATTGATATTGATGACCGTCGCAAACAAACTACCAAAACTCGCGTCCTGAACGACATGCTCCAAAACAGCACTCATATGCATCCGCCGGCTGGGCTCAAAAATACCCATCCTAAACTGCGCTACATCGTCCAGACGGACACAACACCTCCTTGGTTCGTTATCTATGGGTCTAACCTCAAATATCTCCACTGGAGCTACAAACGCTACCTCGAACATCAATTGCGCGAAGCCTATAATTACACTGGTACACCAATCAAATTTAGTTTTATAGACGAAAAACAGATTAAAGCCAACCGCGAAAGGGAACTGCTTGAACATAACTCAGCAACGCCCTTAACCGATGGCGGACCTGCCCAAACTAGTCCAGCAGAAATCAAAGCCAAATCAGCCCCAATCTTTGATAATCAAAGTCGCAACCAAAAATTAAAATCAAAAGTAGTCAAACGATCATTTAAAAAGAGGTAAGATGAAACTAATCTTTGCACAAGGCAACCCCGGTACCGAATACGAAAAATCACGCCATAATGTCGGATTTACAATCTTAAATACTATTGCCAGCGAGCTAAATAGTACCTGGACCGACAAGCCAAAATTTCACGCTCTATTATCAGAGGTGGTTATTGGTGGCGAAAAAGTCCTGCTAGCCAAGCCAACGACTTTCTACAACGAATCTGGCAGTGCTGTTCGCGCCTTAATTGACTTTTACAAACTAGACCCAGCCAAAGATTTACTAGTAATCCACGATGACTTTGCTCTGCCATTTGGTGTCATCCGTATTAGACAACAGGGGAGTGACGCTGGCAATAACGGCATTAAATCAATTAATGCCCATATCAACCAGAATTACGCCCGTGTCCGTGTTGGCATCTGGAGTGAACTCCGCGAAAAAATGGACGATGCTGAATTTGTTTTGGCAAAATTTAACAGCGAAGAAAATTCATTACTAGAAAAGAACATCGTCCCTCAAGTTGTCACAATCATCAAACAATTCTGTAGCGAAACAGTTCAGCCAACTAGCTACAAAACCCTCGAATAATTTAATAGTCCCCCCACTTTCGTGGGGGGACATTTTGCCTTTTTAGGGGCAGGTTGGGCTACTAGCGATAAGGGTCTTTGGCCTCTTGGCCAATTCGCTTGGGGCCGATTGCGCATTTTTGTACGCCGTCGTCGTCGTCTGTGGCCTTGCGGCCACGGATGGCTTCTTCGATTTCGACCCGACGATATTCGGGTAGCTTATGCAAGTAGGTAGATGGTGCTGTTACCTCGTCCGGGAACTCCTTTTCCGCCTTCTTAGCAGAACGTTCCCAGTTAGCGAGATGATCAACAAATGATTTTTCCGAAAATTTCTTTTTGGAAGTGTCTTCGACGGCCCTACTGAACGCTCTGCTTAACACTCGGAATAACCCAATTGCTAATAGAACGCTTGCAAAAGCACCTACAAGGAGGTATAACCAGCCTTGATAGTTTTGCAGTTGCGGCCCTTTGTCTTGCCAAAATGTAGTTTCTCCGATCCGGAATGTCATTGTCCCAAGAGCCAACGACAATCCCCAATAGAGGGGCTTGTTATTGTTTGGGAAGATGGCGACTACCAGGAGTATGATTCCGAGTACAGTCATTACGGTCATCGACGCTAGATCAAAGGCAAACAGACTTTCAAAGTTCATCTCAGTACCAACCTTTCAAAATGCGAACATGTCATATGCGTTACCGCGATCAACATGTTACGTTATCACTTTATCATACTTATGCTTCTTTGTCAATATAGTGTTACAAAAACTAATACATAGGGCTAATAGTAGGGCTTTGCATCAACATTGGGATAATTTAAAAACCCCTCCTGTAAAAACAGAAGGGGAGTTTGGTCCCAATGGACCGAAAGGTAACCAGATTGCAGTTAGCAGCGCAATCTTGATTACGGCTTACAGGTGTTTTATTGGGTTAATAGGGCTAGAAGGATTAGATTTACGGTTAATTTTTACACTCGTCATTTTAACTAGTTTGCATACGGCAGCAAGACCAATCAATACAGCACCAACGCAAAAGAGCCCTGATATTATATTGTATTGAAGATACTCTCCGCGATCTCTCACGTCATACACTATAAGGTCTATGCTGTAAGCATTAAACAATGACCGGATGTATAAAGAAAGGGATAGAAACATAATCCCTGTTATCGCTGTTTTTGCCATCGTTGTTTGAAATTTCTTTCTAACAACTACTAATGCTATCAAGCATAATATACAAATCAGCGCAAAGAAATACATTTCAAAAATGTCTATCAATTCATAGCTATAAAACATAATCACACCTCTTAATTTTCAAATTTCAAACCCGATTACTGCTCTAATCGAATCGATTTCCACATTATAGCAGTTTTAGCCGTTTTTGTCAATGTTGTGTTATTGCAAGACAATAAAAAAGCGCCGACAGCAAGGGTGGGCATCGCTGTTGGCGCTATTTTACCCTTTAACCCACCCGTTGGGTAAGCTGAGCTGTCTCGATAAAATCGCAGACGCTAGCTGGTTAAAGGGATTAGTATACATGCAATGTTCTATACTCGAGGTATGAGTTCTTAAGGATGGAGGGTAATCTACCTTAAAAACACATTGCATGCAATCTAACTTAAAGTTAGAATTATAGGGGGTATAAGGTGCGTTTGGTTAATCTCGCAATATAACCAATCACAACGACAGTAGCACTTTTTTGACATAATGTCAACACTTATTGACACAATATTTATGAAAATCAATAGAATATCACCTCTAGAATACAATTATCTACAGATTATAGATACTATTGATAATTGTCCTAAAAAGTTATATTTTATGGGCAAAATTCCCGACATGCGACTGCCGACAGTTGCAATTATTGGGACGCGCAAACCGACATCTTATGGCAAAGAGGTGACATACCAATTAGCATTCGACCTGGCCAGTCGTGGGGTAGTCATCGTCAGCGGACTAGCTTTAGGAATTGATGCAATTGCTCATCGAGGCGCGCTTGACGCTGGCGGTATCACTTTGGCTGTACTTGGCAATGGGCTAGATACAATTTATCCGGCTAATAACCAAAATTTAGCCAAAGAAATATTGGCCAAAAACGGTGCACTTATTAGCGAATACGAGCCCGACGTTGATGCCCGTGGTTTTCAATTTCTTGAACGCAACCGAATTGTTAGTGGCTTGTCAGATGCCGTCATAGTTACCGAAGCAGCAATTCATAGTGGCACCATGTCGACAGTCGCGCATGCCCTCGAACAGGGCAGAGAAGTCTTTGTCGTACCAGGTAATATTACCAGCCCATTATCGGCTGGTTGCAATAAACTCATCAAACAAGGCGCTCACCCGATCACCTGTGCCGATGACGTGCTGGAAGTAATTGCTCCAGATTTACTGCGCCCACAATCAGTCTTACCGCTCGGCTCAAATAAACTTGAGTCACAAATAATTAATCTACTGCAATCAGGCGTTCGCGACGGCGAAGAATTACAGATTCAAACCGACACCAGCGCCAGCGAATTCTCGCAGACCCTGACCATGATGGAAATTTCAGGCACAATTCGCGCCCTCGGCGGAAATCAATGGACATTGCGATAGAATAACCCATACCGAGAAGAGTTCTATGACAAATTGGATAATCGAGATTTATACTAAAATCAATAATATATAATCCATAATCTACTAATGCCTGGGTTTACAAATATAAAAAACATGCGTAATATGAGTCATTGACCATGAGCAAGAATCTAGTAATCGTCGAGTCGCCAGCCAAAGCAAAAACTATCGAGAAGTATCTTGGCAGTGATTTTACGGTGTTATCCAGCGTCGGCCATATCCGTAGCATTGCTAAAAAGACCAAAGATGGCACACCACCGATTGATGTAAAAAATGGCTACAAGACAATTTACGAAGTTGATAGTGACAAGACCAAAATTATTACCGGCCTCAAAAAAGCCGTCAAAGAAGCCTGCAAAATTTGGCTAGCAACCGATGAAGACCGCGAAGGCGAGGCAATCGCCTGGCATCTTTGTGAAGTTTTGAAGCTCGATACCAAAACAACTAATCGTATCGTTTTTCATGAAATTACAAAAAACGCCATTGAGGAGGCTGTAAAAAATCCGCGC
>CAIMUU010000082.1 GCA_903844835.1 uncultured bacterium
TGTCTAAAGTTCAGTAGCTCAACTAACTTCATCTACACTCCCAGTACTACGACTAACCCTCAGTCCTACACCCTAGCTACCAACAAGTCTGGTAACTATCTATCGTCTAGTCCAATAACTAACATCTGCCCACTTAACTTCATTGTTGTGCCTGGTAGTTCTACCTACGGCACTAATGACTTCTGTGTTATGAAGTATGAAGCTAAACAAGTTGGAGCAACTACCACACCAATCTCCCAAGCCTCAGGTCTTCCCTGGGTTAACATCTCCCAAACTACTGCCATAGCCAATGCCCCTAATACCAAAAACCAAGACGGCTCCACCTGTACTACCTGTCACCTCATTACTGAAGCTGAATGGATGACTATTGCTCAGAATGTGCTAGGGGTAGCTAGTAACTGGTCATCGGGCGTAGTCGGTACTGGCTATATATACAGTGGTCATAATGACAACGTTCCAGGTAATGCAATTGAAGCTAGTGCTGACGACACACTAGGCTACACTGGCACTGGTAACGTTGACCCTTCCAACCAACGTCGAACCCTAACGCTCACTAATGGTGAAGTTATTTGGGATTTGTCAGGCAATGTCTTTGATCGGACAGCTGGTACAATTGCAGGCTCTGCTCAACCAGGCCTAGCTGGTGAAGTAGCCTATGCCTGGAAACAATGGAATAATGCTTCTTTATTGCAAAACGGCCTACCAACTAGTTCTATGCCATCCTCTACTGGCGTAGCTGGTATTACCTGGAACTCATCGGCTGGAGTTGGACAACTCTACAGTAACTATGGTGAAGTTGGGGCGCGTGTCTTTCTCCGTGGTGGCTTTTGGGGCTATGTTAGTAATGTTGGGGTTCTGAACCTATTTTTAAGCACCTCGTCTGGTAGTACAGATGTGGGCGTGGGGTTTCGTGTTTCCAGATGAAAATTCGCAAATTCTAACATATACACATATATCACAACAAATTGACATACAATGCAAGGTCTAGTATAATTGATCCAAGAATAACTGCGACTTTGATAGTAATATTTAGCCCTTGTGTAGCAACAACGCGGCAGGAGAATGATTATTCGTAACCAGGACACTGTGGGTCCAGCTCCGGCAAAAGTTCGCCGAAAGCTAAATCTTAAAATCAAACCTTCGATGATAGCCGTTTATGGCAGTGTTTTTTTATTAGTTGTTGCAATTATATCGATTGGCTATAGCCAACCCCAAAGTCCATCAACCGTGGCTAATGCCATTAACTCAAGTTCGGTTAGTGTAACCGAACAGACCTCTGTTGACAGTACGGTTGCAGCTGGTGTGGCCGCTGGTGTTGCGATGTTGGCCAACCTGTCAGTGATGAACAACGTATCGAGCTTGGCAATATCCGCTCAAATTAGTAGTGAGCTGACATTATCAGATAGCGCCAATATTTCGAAACCCCAGTTAATTGAGTCGGTTGTCGAAAATCGATTAGTCACAAATTATACTGTTGTGGCCGGCGATACTGCCGAGACTTTGGCGGCTAGATTTGGCATTTCTTCGCAAACAATTAAATGGGCTAACAATCTTAAAACAGATGCTATTGCAGTCGGTAGTGTTATCAAGATTCTGCCAATCAACGGCGTTCTTTATACTGTAAAATCTAGTGATACCCTGGATTCAGTTGCCAAAAAATACGAAGTAAACAAGACTAGAATGGTCTTGTATAACGACCTTGAAGTCAGTGGTCTGGTGATTGGCGCCAGAATTATTCTGCCAGACGGAATTTTGCCTATCGAGGAAAGACCAGGCTATATTGCGCCAATTGTATACAATGTTTTGTCTGGCACGGGATTTGGTGGCAACACTTGGTTTATCAGTTACGGTACTGGCCCTTGTCCTACGTATGCCTACGGTAACTGTACTTGTTATTCGTATAGTAGGCGAACCCAACTAGGTTTGCCGGTTGGTGAGCACTGGGGTAATGCCGAAAGTTGGGACGAGTATGCGCGTCGCGACGGCTACTTAGTCGATAGAGTGCCAAGTTTCGGTGCAATTGTTCAAAACCACGGTGGTGTCGGTCACGTTGGTATTGTTGAGTCAATTGCGCCTAATGGCGATGTTAGTATTAGTGAGATGAATGCTCATGTTTCTGGTGGTGGCTATAATATTGTTTCAGGTCGAGTTATTATCTCTGGTAACGTCAGCCAATATAACTATATACATTAAGCAGTTTTAACTGTTAACTAAATCGCCTCTGTTATATTAGGGGCGATTTTGGTATAGTAGAAGTATATATGTTTGTCGATACCGCCAAAGTATTAATTAGTGCAGGCAAAGGCGGCGACGGCTTTGTCAGTTTTAGGCGTGAGATTTATGTTGCTAAGGGCGGACCAGACGGTGGTGACGGTGGCAAAGGTGGCGATGTCATTTTTGTAGCCGATAGTGGGCTTAACACCTTGATTGATTTTCGATTTAAGCCAGAATTAAAAGCGACACCAGGCCAAGATGGCTCCAAAAGCGACCGTCACGGTGCAAATGGTAACTCGCTTCGCATAAAAGTGCCAGTTGGGACAATTGTTCGTAGGGCTGGTGAGATTATTGCTGAGTTTATGGAAGCAAACCAAGAGATTATTGTTGCAAAGGGTGGTGATGGTGGTTTTGGTAACGCTCACTTTAAAAGTTCAGTTCGCCAAGCCCCTAAAATGGCCGAAAAAGGCGAAATCGGTGATACATTTGAAGCTGAATTAGAGCTAAAACTGTTGGCTGATGTTGGGCTAGTTGGCTTTCCTAATGCCGGTAAATCGACCTTTTTATCAGTTGTCAGTAACGCCAGACCAGAAATCGCCGATTATGCCTTTACGACACTCACGCCTAATCTGGGCGTGGCTGACATCGATGACGGTAGTTTATTGATTGCGGACATTCCGGGGCTAATAGAGGGCGCTAGCGAGGGCAAGGGCCTAGGTACGGCGTTTTTGCGCCATGTTGATCGTACTGCAGTGCTTCTTCATCTGATTGACGCTTATTCTGACGATGTTGCAGTTGCTTATCAGACGATTAGAAATGAACTTAGTAAATATAGCCTTGATTTGACGGACCGACCTGAAGTCATAGCAATCACCAAGACTGAAGGTCTCGACGATGAAATTATTCAAATGCAAATTGATGCCGTCAAGGCGGTTGCTGGCAAGTCGCCTGTTTTTGCTATTTCTTCGGTTGCCCATAAGGGGCTGAACGAAGTATTGCGGGCCTTACGCCAAAAGGTAATTGAATCGCGCAAAGTCGCTGATTTGATTGATGATACCGACGATGATATTGCGACAATTTCACTAGGGCCAGATAAGATTGCCGAATCTTGGGCAGTTGAACGAATAGATGAAGATGACAAAATTTATTATTTAGTCACGGGTGAAAAAATTGAGAAATTTGCTCGTCGAACAACGTTTGGTAATTATGAAGCCGAGAATCGCTTGCGTGATATTATGAAAAAACTTGGTATCGCCCATGAGCTTCGCCGTCGTGGTGCAGTAGGCGATAGTAATATTCGTATTGGCGAAAACTACTTCACGTTCTTGGAGCAGTAGGGGATAGGTAGATTTTGGATTTTAGAATCTAAATTTATTAGTCCAAATTTAAAAATTTTAATATAA
>CAIMUU010000083.1 GCA_903844835.1 uncultured bacterium
CGGACCTGCAGCCAGATACGTTATGTATAACTAGACCCTAGTTAATAATAATTTAGAAGAGGTGAGAACAATTGTTCTCACCTCTTCTAAATTATTATTAACTAGGGTCTAGTTATACATAACGTATCTGGCTGCAGGTCCGTTTGGAATAACTTGTTGGTTAAAGAATCTGATAGAGAATCTGTCTCCAATAACATTGTTAGCCGCAGTACAAGCAGTTGTACCTTCCGTAGTAGCCGTACCAGAGCTTTCACAGTTAGTCAATTTGTTTGGTTTTTTAACACCGTTTGTATCAATAACAGCTTTACAAACACTTGTAGCTGCTGCACCTGTCAAAGCAGTTTGACCACATACTGTTGGGAAAGAAATAACCATACCATCATTAAAGAACAATGTGTAGTTAGCTGCACCGATAGTTGGAGTACCGCCCAAGATAGTTGCGTCGTTGTAAGCTGTTTTAATAACGTTCATTCTACCGTTCAACATACCGTAAACAGAACCTTCATCTGTTGTTGGAGTACTAGCTAGAGTACTGAAATCTGTACTGTTTAAAGCAACACTCATTGTAACAGCTTGAGACAAAGTTGAAATGACTTTTTTGAAACCAGTTTTGAACTCAGCTTGGCCAGTTTGATTCATCAATGTTGGGATAGTCATAGCAGCGACTACGCCGATAATACCTAATGTGATTAATACTTCTGCCAAAGTAAATCCTTTTTTGTTCATCATAATCTTTTTACCTTTCATTTATATACTATATTCATCATATTTATTTAATACTATTAGCAAACGAATAATAGCAAACTCTCACCTAAAAGTCAAGCTTTTAACACATTACCCCGTGGGTAAAACATTTTCTGGACTAAAAAATTGATGGCTACGTATACTAATGCCACAAACGCTAATATTTGAAACTCATGGAATGAAGTTTCGTAAACTATCTCCGAAGCCCTTGTCAGTTCTATCAATCCGATTGCCGAAGCCAAAGAAGTGTCTTTTATTAGGGTTATAAACTGGGCACACAAGGCAGGCTTCATCCTGGTAAGCGCCTGCGGCAACACCACTGATTCCAACATTTGAAACCTGCTCAAACCTAACGATTTTGCTGCCAAAATCTGGTCTTTCTCAACGCTAGCCAAGCCACTTCTAATAATCTCAGCAATATAAGCGGACGTAAACGCCGCAATAGCAATGAGCGCAGAATACATCTCGAGGCAATCCACTCCAATATACCGCAAAAAATCGGCATGCTGATAAAGGTAAGGAGAAATGGTAAAATGCACGAAAATGATGTACAAAATCAATGGTATCGAGCGGGTTACATCAATAAACACTCCAGCAATTTGACTAAGAACCGGGGTTTTAATAAATCTTATAATCCCTAATACAGTACCAAAAAGCATGCTCAAAATAATTGAAATAAACGCGACTTTCAAAGTAATCAAAAGCCCTTGCATTAAAAAAGATAAATTATCTGTGATTACACTAAAACTCATACCGCCACCTCTGCAACAGTGCCTTTGAATGCGCGATTAAGCAGATTGGTCACAATCAAGACAAACCCAGTCAATACGGAATAAACAACAATCGCAAGAACAAAATATTCAAGCATCCTAAAATTATCGGCCATGCCCTTATAAACCACGTAAAATATATCTGTAACCGCTATAAAACTAACCAGAGAAGAGTTTTTAATCATATTCATGAATTGGCTCCCCAATATAAATATTGAATGCCTTAATGCTTGAGGATAAATCACATAAAGAAACGACTGAAACCTGGTTAATCCCAACGCATTTGATGCTTGTGTATGCTCATCTGGC
>CAIMUU010000084.1 GCA_903844835.1 uncultured bacterium
TGAACTGATCTACCATGTCGAATGACATGGTGATACCGTGCCGCATCTAAAAAATGTACCATTAATAGGGGTAATCTGTCAATGTTAATGATCTTTGCTGGATTTTTGGACGGGCTTGGTTAGGAACAAATCAAGCACTGCAAAAATGAGGCCAGCACCAATTATAAATGTGCGATTATAGACCAGCCAGCCGTAAAAATCAGCTCCCTGACCCTGCAAAATTAATATATGTCCCAATGGCTCAATCAAAAACGCCAATGCTAGTAGAGTGAACATACCAGCGCCAACAAGGCGCCCAACTAATGTTTTATAGGCATAACCATGGAGTAGCAAAACTCCAGCCGGTAGCATCGTAATTAATGACAAAATCACCGCCGAAGTGACTGGACCAGATTGAATACCTAGCCCACTTGCGATTAGTTCAACTTCATATTCCCAAATTCCACTTAGTAGCGACCCAGCCGCCAAAGCTAAGCCAAGTAACCCGAAACGTCTTCGGGCCATAAATGCCGAGACAAATAAAACTAATGCGATAGCCAAACATATCAAGACAATTTCCATATTATCTGCCCCCAACAATTGTGCCAATATTAAAATTAGCAATACTAATTGTATTTATCATTTTAGCCTTCACGGTGCCAGCTGGCAAAAGAACTACATACATGGCAGGTAATTTTGGCGTATATACTTCTGAATCTAATAATTCTGGCGTAACATCAGTAACGGCATAAATCACCTTTTTATCGCTGTTAAGCCAGACGATATCAATATCAACCTTCATGTCTCTTGCTCCAATGCTCCATTCGTCCTGGGTTGGGAAAACCATCAATAGCGCCTGGTCGGCATTAAATACCGTGACCCCTGCTAGGCCTTTTGCTCTGTCGCCTGCAGTTGATACAACTTTGGCATTAAAAACACCATCACCAAGTTGCAGAGAAATAGTTGGTTTGCTAAAGCTAGGGGAAATCGAAACAAAAAATGTCGCGACAATCATAATAAGAGCTCCGCCAATAATTGGCACAGTCCCGATATTGTTATGCGCTTTCATAAATACCTAGCTTATAAAATAGCATAAGCATAGTATAGCAGTTTGGTAAATTATGCGCCGACTTTATCTTTTTTATTGCGTCGTTTAGCGTTTTGCTCAACGTACTCAATAATAGCTGCTGCTACATTGCGCCCAGTAATTTTTTCAATTCCAAATCCTGGGCTTGCATTAACTTCCAAAATGAGCGGACCACGATCACTTCGCATCATATCAACACCAGCAATATTTAACCCCATCGCCCTAGCGGCTTTGATGGCAACTTTTTTCTCTTCATCGGTTAATTTTACAATCGTACCTTCACCGCCCTTATGTAAGTTCGAACGAAAATCATCATCCAGGCTTTGGCGCTTCATACTAGCAACCACTCGGCTGCCGACAACAAAGGCCCTAATATCTGTGCCAGCCGACTCCTTAATAAATTCTTGCAATAAAATATTTGTACCATCATCATTGGTCAAATAGAATGCCTGCAAGACTGACCGAGCCGCCTTTTTAGTTTCAGCCAAAACAACGCCATTGCCGTGCGTACCACGAGCTAATTTAATAATTACTGGCATACCACCAAGTTGTTCTAATAGGTCATCAATATCAGCCGTATTTCGTGATACGACCGTCTTTGGGATGCCAATACCATACTTGGCCAATAGTTGCATACTGCGCAACTTATCGCGAGCACGGCTAATCGCAATCGAACTTGAAACGGTATAAACACCTTGCATTTCTAGTTGACGAACAATTGCCGTCCCGTATCTAGTCATGTATGACGCAATACGAGGAATAACCGCATCAAAGCCGATTAAATCTTCACCGTTATAGCTAACAGCTGGGTTATTCTGCTCAATTGATGCATAACATTCCTTATATTTAATTACCTCAACCTCGTGACCACGCTTTAATGCCTCTTCTTTGAGGCGCATCGTCGAATAGTTGCCAGGTCCGTTTGAAAGAATTGCAATTTTCATATTTTTTTCTCCTTATCAATATCTAACCCTTGGTTAATTCGCACATCAACTAAAATATTGTTGTCGCATAAAAAACGTCTGCCTAATAATATCTCATAATTCATATCTGCTCGATTAGACAAACCTATGCGTATTTTGTACGCTACTCCCTTTATAACAATATCCGTGTCAAATAGATAGCGCTTGACGCGATGTCCAGTTGAGCTACGGATATATGACCTAGCGAATCTACCAATTTCAATCGCATTTGCATGATTGTCCGAAGGCGTGAATCGCAAGATCCTTTTGCCATCAGATTTTCTAATTAACTCTTTAATTTTTGAACAATGCAAGGCACCAGAATAGGCACCAGTATCTACCTTCGCGAGTACATTAATAAGACCAAGTTTTGGTATACTAACGTGCTCACAAATGCCAAATGTTGTTGCAGATTTATCCATATATTCAAAACAAACCCTTATTTAAGATTTAGCGTATATAATATCATTTTTTTACGTTTTGGTCAATACTTTTTGTGCTAGAACTGCTCTAGAATTTCGCGCTGCTTTCGACTGAGTCGAGTTGGCGTATCGACAATAATACTAACAATATGCGGGCCACGCCGGTCGCTTTGCATATGTGGCACACCATGGCCAGATAGCTTGAAATCAGTACCAGATTGTGTTCCAGCTGGAACTTTCATACGGACTCTACCATCAACAGTTTCGACATCAACTTCGGTTCCCAAAGTGGCGCTAATCATATCGACATGCTGTTCAGACAGAACAATATCACCTTCGCGGGTGAAGTTTTTATGCGCCTTAACTTGAATATGAACATACAAGTCGCCTTTTTGACCATTACTAGTCGCCTCGCCATATTCCTTCAGGCGAATTGTAGCGCCATCATCAATACCGGCCGGCACCTTAAGATTAATCGTCTTATTACGACGCTCAACCCCCTTGCCGCGACAGGCACTACAGACTTTTTCAGGGACTTTGCCACGACCGGCACAAGTTTCACAGGTGACAGTTTGCTGAATTGCTCCAAAAATCGTGTTCATAACGCGATTAATCTGGCCAGCACCCTTACAGGTTGGACAAACTTTCATCTCATAACCAGGCTCAACTGTTGTGCCATGACAACGTGAGCACTTATCGTTCATGTCAATTTCAACTTTTTCTTCAACACCAAAAATCGCCTCTTCAAAAGTTAGCTGAAGTGTCACTTCGACATCACGGCCCCGCTTTGGACCCTGGTTATTATTCCCACCACCAAAGAATTGACTGAATATATCACCAAAACCACCATTGCCAAAGTCAAAGTTAACATTTTGTCCGCTAAAACCACCGCCAAACGGATTTCCACCACCAGCCCCGCCAGAATTTCCACCTACGCCAGCGTGACCAAATTGATCATAGCGTTGGCGCTTGGAACTATCTTTTAAGACTTCATAAGCTTCGCCAACTTCTTTAAATTTTGCCTCGTCTCCACCCTCTTTGTCAGGGTGATGTTTAACAGCGGCCTTGCGGTAGGCCTTTTTAATTTCATCATCTGAGGCGCTTTTTGAAACACCTAATACTTCATAATAATCACGTTTTGTCATCTTATAATATTGTATAAAATTAGCACTCTTATTGCAAGAGTGCTAATAGTAAAATTTTTACATTGAAAAAGCGACCAAGTATAAACCATGGTCGCTTCCTCGAAATAGCACTCAGATGGAGTTATCGTACTTTCTCCAGTAATCAAGCCAGGAGACAATGATAAGAACACCCGCGATAATGATAGCTGACGTAGTAAAGCCTTGCCAAACGAAACCTTGAGGTATTAGCATAAAAACTACTGCAACAATTACCGCAACAGTCTTGGCTTTCCCACTTAACACGACAGCCAAATTACTAACGCTTTTCGACTTATTAAAAAGCCAAAATAGATGCAATTGACGCAAAACCGTCAATAGCATCAGAACGATTGCAAGTGGGTTCGAAAAACAGAGCGCCATCAGCGTAAAGAAGCCGAAAGACATGTCAGCGACTGGATCTAGCAATCTGCCATACTCTGACTCTAGATGAAAAGTCCTAGCTACTAAACCATCAAACATGTCCGTTGATGCGATTAA